>WGMV01000005.1 GCA_016124905.1 bacterium | reverse complement strand
GCCGTTTGCGCATGTTTGGAAAAATCGACGAAATCGCCAAAAATACCGGCCAGTTCCGCTGAAACCGGAACAGCAGCGGTCATATAAGCCTGCTCAAGCTGGTCGCGGGTATAACCCTGTGCAATTGGACTGGCAAGAAAGCGGTCAATCATGGAAGGATTGGCCGTGATGAAGTCCTTAAAGGTTTGCAGCGCACCGGCATCCAGCAATTCTACATGCGGGCAGATTTCGTTGATGAGTCCAGCAAAGCCTGCATAGACAGGGTTATTCAGGTCCACGCCACCATTGGCAATATGTTCATGAATGAAACTGCGCACACTTGCCAGATCACGCGTGGCAAGGCTCTGGTAGCGAACGTCGCTTTCACCCCATGCAGCCAGCGCATTGGCCTTATAACGGTCAAGCACATCCTGCGTCAGGTAGAGATCCGTTACCTGGTTCAGCACGGCCGGATGTTCATTGAGATAACCGATGCTCAGGCGCTCAGGCACGGCAGTGGCGAAATTATGCACATTGAAAGCGAATTTGGACGGATCCAGAAAATCGGTATTGTAATCCACCGCTTCATCGGCAAAACCCGGCTGAAACACATTATACTGGAACACATCGTCAAAATCGGATTCCACCTGATCACCGTCATGCCCATAGCGGAAACGCTCAAATCGCGGCGATCCAAGGCGACCGTCATGCGCTTCGGTAATAAATTCTGCTGAAGATGGAACCGTGCCGTTGGCTTCCATACCGCGAATCTGGCTGCGGATGGTCTGGTAATAATTATTCTGGGCAATGATCTGCGCATCCGGGCTGAGTTCACTCAGCGGGTGAGCCGTCCAGGTTTCATAATCAAAAAAGCCCGGGCCCCAGCTTTGCGTGGCGGGATTATACACCACACCCGTATCCCGCACATAGGCATAATGCACGGCGCCGTCGGTGCCCACACTCAACGTGCCGCTATAGGCAAACCCCTGAAGCTGGTTTTTCACGGCCGCCATATGCTCATTGAACGTGGCTTCCATGCCAGGCTTCACCGCCCAACCGCTGCCATCGCGCCATTCCAGGTAATTGAGAAAATTCGGATCCGCCATGCCGGCAAGCTGATCGCTGTTTAGCGCGGGGTTGCTGCCGCTTGCCAGATAACCGGCACTGCCGGCCAGAACATCAATCAGGGAACCCGGAGCCAACACATGATTGCCCGGAATGCCCGCATAACCGCCTATCAGGCTTTGCTCAAACGCCGTTTTGGCAAGATACTGCACGTCAAAACTGACCATACCGCGCACATGTGCGTCATTTTGCGCATCAATAACCCCTTCAGGCGAGGCATAGGTGGTGGAATAACCGGGGATAAACGGCCTGTTGCGGGGGTCGGTCATGCGGTGCTCCTGCAGGTCGGGTTAAGCTTTGCTAAACTTTTGGTTAATTTTTTATAAACTATTTAACCGTCAGGGGCAAAAACAATTGCGTGAAGTTTTTTTGACAAACCAAGCAAAACTGCTTCATAGAGCCGTCACATTGATTAACGGGTCTTAAAATGCGGCGAAAAAATAAGCAACCAATGGTTATGTGCATTACCTGGGCAAGGTGATTTCAACCATCAGGCCGCCCATGGACGACCTGCCCAGCCGGATAAGCCCCCCATGGGAAAGCACCACATCCTTGGCAATGGCAAGGCCAAGCCCAACCCCGCCCTCGGGTTTAACGGCATGCGCGGCATTGTCGCGCGTACGGGCCTCGTCCAGCCGCTGAAAGGCCTCAAGCGCGCGGCCATAATCATCCTCCGCAATGCCGGGCCCGTCATCCTCCACCGTAATGCGCACATTGGCGCGCGTGACCTGGCAGACCACCCGCGCGCGGGTGCCGTGACGCTGGGCATTATTAAGCAGGTTGGATAAAGCGCGGCGCATGGCCTGTTCCCGCAGCAGCAGCGACGTATCCTTTGGGGCCTCCAGCTCAAATGCCTTGCCTTGGCGTTTGTAATCCGCCGCGAGATTGTCCAGCAATGCCTGAATGGAACATTCGGTTGGCGGCTCGGTGCCCTCGCCCCGAACAAAATCCAGATATTCACTGATCATATATTCCATTTCCGCGATATCACGGCTCAGATCTTCCCTGCCGCCATCCTCTTTCATCAAGGCAATCTGCAGCTTCATGCGCGTCAGCGGTGTGCGCAGATCGTGCGAGATCGCCGCCAGCATATGCGTGCGCTTGGCCACCTGCCGGCGGATGCGCTCCCGCATCAAAAGAAACGCCTGTCCGGCCCGGCGAATTTCCAGCGCTCCGCGGGGTTTGTAATCCTCCAGCCCATCCTGCCCGCGGCCGAATGCCTCGGCGGCCTGGGCAAGCTGTTGAATAGGCCTAACCTGGTTACGCAGAAAAAGTACCGCAATGGTCAAAAACACCAGCGCCGCGCCGTTGATCCAGATCATGAAAATATAGGTCGTCGGGCTGGCTACCCGCTTGCCCGATGCCATAACGCGCAAGGTCCCGTCCTTCAGATGAATCAGCATCAGGATATCGTCATCCGGACCGAAGCTCCGAATGCTGAACGGTTCTTCCAGCCGGGTGGAAAGTTCTGTCTGCAAGCGGTCAAACCGTCCCTCATCCAAACTGGGCTCCGGTGGCAAAGGCGCCCCGAACGATGCCTGAAGCGCGAAATACTGCTGGGCAAGCGCAAGCGATGCCTCGCGTGAATCCGGGTTTTGCGCGCGCCGCGCCACATAGGCCACCTCATTGGCCAGCGCGATGGCCATATGGCGGCTGACATTATCCCAGTGCCGCGTGTAAAAAATGGTGGTGGTCACCGCCTGCACCAGCAGGGTTGGCAGCAGCACCAGCAGCAGCGCGCGCGCATAAAGCGTCTTCGGCAGGATGGCCCGCAACCATGCGCGACGTCGGCTCATGCGCCCACCCCCGATGCCTGAAGGCTGTAACCCGCGCCCCGCTGAGTACGGATGTAAATAGGCTGTTTGGGGTCCGTTTCTATTTTACGCCGCAGGCGCGTCACATGCACATCCACCCCGCGTTCGCTCTGGCCGTCGGCTGGCAGATCAAGCAGACGGGCCAGCTCATCGCGCGTCAAGGGTTGGCCGGGCTTTTCCGCCAGCGCTTCCAGCAGGGTGGTTTCAGCGCCGGTCAAATGGATGGATTGACTGCCGCGCCACAATAGTTTGCGCGCCTTATCCCATCTGAACGGTCCAAACATGACGCTGGTTGGCGCAACCGGGCGGTTACGCCGGATCATCCGCTCTACTTTCAGGATCAGCTCACGCGGTTCAAACGGTTTGGGCAGATAATCATCGGCCCCCTGTTCCAACCCCCGCACACGATCATCCGCTTCCCCCAGCGCCGATAACATCAGCACGGGCACCTGGCTTTCCTGACGAATGGCATGCACCAGCTCCAGCCCCGTCATGCCGGGCATCATCACATCCACAATCAGCATATCAAACCTGAACCACCGCATCATCTGCTGTGCCTCAAGCCCATCGGCGGCCACGCTCACCTGCGCCCCATGCTCCAGCAAAAAGCGCTGCAACAGCTTTCTCAGCCGTTCATCATCATCCACCACCAGGATATGAGCTGCTTTCATGGCTTGTGCCTCACATTCAGCACAATGCGGCATTCCGCGCCATGGACATGAAACCGCGCCACACCCGGCATCACTTCCAGCCAGCGCGGCAGCTCACGCTTCAGCACCCCGCCACCGGGTCGGCTTCTGCCCATACCGGTAATCACCACCATGCGTTTCAGGCCCGCCTCAATGTTCCATGCCACGGCCTCGCACACGGCGTGAAAGGCCTCGGCCTCTGTCATACCATGCAAATCCACGACTGGGCAGGCGGAATCCGCTCTGCCGGGCAAAGGCGGGCTGTCCGGCAGGCTTTTATGGCGCGCCGCCCGTGTTACCGGCTGCACATCCTTCATGGATTCCCGCCACATTTCCGCATCTTCAGGCAAGGGGTGCGCGGGCCCGACCCCGCGCGAGGCGGGCATGCGCGGCAAGCGGCGCTTAGGGTTGCGCGGCGGCAGCATCAGTCAACCCCTGCTCGCGCGTTTTAGGCAGCAGTAGGATCATCTCTCCGGGAGATTTCATCGCCCCGGCCATGGCGGCGGCTTCGTCCCCGCTTCCCCAGAATATATCGGCGCGACCCGGGCCCGTAATGGCCGAGCCCGTATCCTGCGCAATGGTCAGGTGCCGATAGGCTTTGCTTGGGCTGGACGGCAATTCCGGCGTGACCGTATCCACCCACACGGGCAGCGCCATCGGCAGGAGGCTCCGATCCACCGCCAGGGAACGCTCGGGCGTCAATGGCGCACCCGAAGCCCCAACCGGCGCATCGCCATCCTGCCATTTGAAGAAAACATAGGACGGGTTGGTATGCATGATATCCTGCGCCTTGCCGGGGTTGTCGCGCAGCCATGTCTGGATGGCTTCTGCCGACACCTTGTCCTTTTCCAGATAGCCCTTTTCCATCAGCGTTTTTCCGATCGCATGGTAAGGCTGGCCGTTCTTTGCGGCGAATCCGATACGGCGGCTTTCCCCATTGGACAGCACCAGCCTTCCGGAGCCCTGAACCTGAAGAAAGAAAAGATCAACCCGGTCATAAGCATAAGCCAGCACCCGCGCGCGGGAGGCGATATCGCCATGGTCGATCTCTTCACGCGTATAATAAGGCACCAGTTCATTCCCCTGCCTTCGGCCATAAACCACCGGCCCTGCTGGCGCACCCAGTTCAGACGGGTCGGCCATTACCAGGTCGTTCGGCACGGCGTAAATGGGTATCTGCGCCTTGGGCGTCCTTTTAAGTTCCGCCTTCATGCTGTATTCGTAGTAACCGGTGTAAAAAGCGGGTTTTTCCTTATCCCCGATGACGCGGTAAGGCGTGAAGTAACCCTCAAAAAATTCGCGTGCCGTCGCATGATCCGCCTCGGCGTCGATGAATGCCTGCTGGCAAGCGGGTTTCCAGTCTGCCGCCTTGCCGCCAATCACCTCCGGCTTCACCGGCGCTTTATCATCCATCCGTAAAATCGAGATACAGCTGTCTCGGAATGCCCTCAGCGCATCCTGCTGCACATCATCCGCCCAGCCTTCCATCGCGCCGAATGCGACAGGCTCCATGCGCAACACCTGTGATCCAAGCTTGATCACCTTCGGACCCGGGCTGGTTTCCAGCTGCGTTGGTGACGATACGGCGCTTTCCTGTGGCGGACGCTTCAACGACTGGAAAAAATCCCGCCACTCCGGTGGCATGCTCTCGCATCCGGCAAGCAACGCAAGGGTCAACAATCCACCCGCTATGCGCCACCGCTTCATGGATTAAAGCTCAACATCGGTGGCAACCAGTTTCCAGTTCGGATCCGCCGAACGGATATCGCGTTCAAAGCTCCAGGTATCTTCCACGGCATCCACCTGAGAGGGGTTGCCCTCCACCACATTACCTTCCTTGTCGCGCACCAGCGTTACCTGTTCAGATACAAACCGCACCGTTAAGGTCACCACGCTGCCGTGAATGGCAGCTCCTGCCAGTTCCGCGCTGCGGATGACAATCAGCGTGGTTTCCTGTGTATGCCCCTTGGCTTTCAGCTCTTTGATGCTGCTCATGAAGCTCTCGAGCAGCGCGTGTGAAAGCAGCATCTTCAGGCTTTTACGATCGGCCTTGCTGTAGGCCTCCAGAACCATTTCAAACGCCGTCTTGGCCCCCTCCATGAAATCCCGCAGGCGAAAGCTCGGGTCCTGGCGGCGAATAGCCTTCAGCGCGGTGGATATCTGCGCCGATTGCGACGCGGCAATGAAAGCGGCGTCGTTTTCCTCTTCCGGCTCTTTCATGCTCGCGGTTTTGACCGGTGCGGGCAGCGCGGCATCCGCAACGGGCTTTACAGCCGCGGGTCGGCGTTCGATGTCAGGCTTGATGGGCTGCTCGGGCAGGTCCACATGCTTGCCAAGCATGCCGCGCAGCCGCAGCACAACAAATATGGCAACCAGTGCCAACACCACTATATCCGCATATGCAAAACCGTCCTGCATGGCTTCTTCCATCCTGATTGATGGCCCACCCTTAGCACTGGATAACGCAAAATAAAAGCGTAGCCGGGCGATTTTCCCTTGATGGATGACAAATCCGTATCCTTCAATTACAGATGCCTCCATTCAGAACACGCAAGAAAGGCATGCAATCATGGCCAGCAATAAAAAATCCGCCCCTCAGGCGACCGCCCAGCCGGTTACCGGCGGCGAAACCGGCTTTCAGTTCAACACCCATTATCTGCGTGACCTTTCGTTTGAAAATCCGCAAGGCCCGGTTGGCCTCTTCACCCAGCCGAAAGACAAACCCTCCATTGACCTGAATGTGGACCTCAAAGCCCAGCGCCTGAACGACAACAGCTACGAGCTCATCATGATCATCGCCGCCAAGGCCGTGGCTGACGGCAAGCCGCTTTTTCTGGCCGAGGTGCAATATGCGGGCATTTTCACCATGCTCAATGAGCAGGCGATGGAAAACGCACAGTATCTGCTGCTGGCCGAGGCCCCCTACGCGCTCTTCCCCTATGCGCGCCGGGTTATTTCCGATGTCACGCGTGATGGCGGCTTCCCGCCCCTGATGCTTGATGGCGTGGATTTCCGCAGCCTGTATGAAACCCGCATGCAGTCGGCTTCCCAAAAAGCCAATGCCTGATGCGGCAGGCCAGCGGCATTTTCGATAAGTTCGGCCGGGCATTTCGCCTGATCCGGCAGGATTATGCGCGCATCATAGGCCTGGTGATGGTCCTTTTCGCCATACCGGACTTTTTATCGCAGATATGGCTTTACGATGCCTGGCAGCAGAACCTCCCGCCGGACATGCTGAAAAGCGGCGCGCCCGTCACGCTGGATATACTCGCCTCTTACATTCCAGCCGAAGTTCTTATAGGCGCCATCCTTATTTCCATATTAAGCAAACTGTTGCTCCTCTCGGCCAATGCGCTGCTGATTGCCAGCAACGAACAGCGTGAGGAAGCCAGCGCCGCGTTGCTCGTGACCGCAAGCGTCACGTTGCTGCCCCGGGCAGCGCTGCTGTGGATGCGCGTGTTTTTACACATCCTGGCAGGGTTCCTGATGATCGTTCCGGGTATCGAACGCCTCTTTGCCGCCCGTTTTGCCTATTACGAACTGATGCTGGAAAACAAACCCACCGCTGAATCCGTGGCATCGGCCGATATCATGGCCAATGGCTGGCGCTGGCAACTGGCCGGGGCATTCTTTATTTACATATTGATATTCATGATTTTTCTGCAAGTTTGGGCTGTCGTCACCAATCTGCTGAACGGTCAGGAATCGCTTCTTTGGCTGATGTTTCAGGGACTTCTGACCGGATTGATTCACTTTACCTTATTCAGCGTCTATGTATGGTGCTGGCTGGAAGCCCGCATGGGCCTCAAACCGGTTTCCCCTTTTGGGACGCCCAATTAGGTAACAATGGCATAAAATAAGGACATCGCCATGCAAGTCTATTACGACAAAGACACCTCGCTGAAACCCATCACCAGCAAGAACGTAGCCATTGTGGGTTACGGCAGCCAGGGCCACGCCCATGCGCAAAACCTGCGCGACAGCGGCGTCAAAAATATCAAGATCGCCCTGCGCGAGGGTTCCGCTTCCGCTAAAAAGGCACAGGCCGCCAATTTCGAGGTCATCAGCGTGGCCGATGCCGCCAAATGGGCCGATGTTCTGATGGTGCTAATTCCCGACGAACTTCAGGCCGATACTTATAAAAACGAGATCGCCCCGCACATTAAGCAAGGCGCGAGTCTGGCTTTCGCGCATGGCCTGTCCATTCATTTCGGGCTGATCGAACCCCGTAAGGACATCAACGTGTTCATGGTCGCCCCCAAAGGCCCCGGCCACATGGTACGCCACGAATACGAGCGCGGCAGCGGCGTTCCCTGCCTGTTTGCCATCCATGCCGACCCGAGCGGCCAGACGCGCGACCTCGCGCTTTCCTACGCCAGCGCCGTCGGCGGCGGCCGTTCTGGCATCATCGAGACCAACTTCCGCGAAGAATGCGAAACCGACCTTTTCGGCGAGCAGGCCGTGCTCTGCGGCGGCCTCACCCAGCTCATCAAGGCCGGGTTCGAAACGCTGGTAGAAGCCGGTTACGCACCGGAAATGGCCTATTTCGAGTGCCTGCACGAAGTCAAACTCATCGTGGACCTCATGTACGAAGGCGGCATGGCCAACATGCGCTATTCCATCTCCAACACGGCGGAATATGGTGACTATGTCACCGGCCCCCGTATCGTGACGGAAGAAACCAAAAAAGAGATGAAACGCGTACTGGAAGACATCCAGACCGGCCGCTTCGTCCGCAACTGGATGCTGGAAAACCAGGCCGGCTGCCCGAGCTTCAAAGCCACCCGCAAGCGTGAAGCAGCCCATCCCATCGAGGCCGTCGGCGCCAAACTCCGCGGCATGATGAAATGGATCCAGAACAAGAAACTGGTGAATACCGAGTTAAACTAAGCCGTTAACAATTAACGGTCACCGCAAAGGCTGCCTTTTTAATCGAAGGCGGCCTTTGTTTTGTCAGCGAAGAGCGATTGTTTTGTAACAAACAGCCGTTATGATGCAGGGTAATGAAGAGGGACCAGCACCGATACCTGTCTCGCCTGTGCGCATGGCTTGCCGTGACGCTGGTATGCCTGCTCGTCCCAATGTCTGCCCATGCCGCCGGAAATGGCGGGGTTGCAGGCTGCAACTACAATTCATCCAATGCCCCTGCTCTTTCTCCGCCGAAAGACGCCTCGGATCGTGCGTTCTGGATGAACTACATTGGCGAAACCAACACCGCAGGCAGTTGCAATCCTAACCAAGGCAGTGGCGCCGCAGGCGGCTATTGGTACAACAACGCTAATACTTATGAATGTTCATGCACTGGGCGGTTTGACCCAGGCACCATTGTGCAAATTTCAGATGCACAGGGCAGCTCTGTTGTCGTCATGTGCATTGGTGGAAGTTCCGCCGTGGGCGATTGTTCGGCGGCCGTAGTCAGCAGCTTTCCATTCCGCGATGATAATTCCTGCAGCAGTTGGAACAATTGTCGTCTAAATGCTAAGCCTCTTGGCCAATTGACAGGCTGCACAGGCAGCGGAGGAAATTGCTGTGACGCCATTAACCAGTGGCGGCAGTTCGGCTCTAACCCTGATTCAATCCTAC
Organism: bacterium; assembly: GCA_016124905.1. Classification (NCBI taxonomy): domain Bacteria; species bacterium. Next base: position 19,037 of record WGMV01000005.1, on the reverse strand, counting down.
AGTATCTCCAAGCCATGGGGATAAACACGGATGGCAAATTTTCTTATGCAAACGGCATTGGCGGCGCTTGTGGTGCCCTACAACATGCATTGGAATGGAATGCTAACCGCTTAGCTAGAGATTGCGGTTGCGATAAGAAAGCCAACTTAGGCAGCCTCGCAACCATTGGCTGCGACATGGATAGTGCAAATTTTGCAAATTCGCCGGGTTTATGCTTGGGCGTGTCGCGTGCGTTGATGAATGGAGGTGCAGTAGCGTGTGGAATGGAGCGATGCCCGGAAGCCTATGACGCTCTTGCTTCTCGCTGGGGTTTTCAGTCCGCAGCAGATTTTCAGTCATTCGCCAATCTTGTGGCGACAGATGGTTTTAATGGGACAGATCCCAATACATCTTCATGCCGCAGTCCCGAAATGGATACGATTGCTGCAGCCGTAAAAAGTGACGCCATATCCAAAGACTGGACACCAGGCAGTGGCAAATGCCCAATACCCGCCTGTGCATTGGATGGCGACCCAAGTGACTGTCAAAGCTGCGCCACCGGCTCTCCACCACCCAACTGTCTTGCAGGTCCAGAAAATGATCCCCCCCCTATCAGCTGCCATACCAATTCCTGGGTGGAGCCGATGGCTCCCAGCTTCTGCCGCGGCGGTTACACCGCCATGAGCGGTAACGACCCGGGCATTGCCGGGTCGCGCATTTTCTTCTGGTCTCCTTTCCGCCAGTGCTACCCGATGCATACGACGCTGCGCACCGCACCGTATGATCTCTTCGATCGCACCAATTTCGAGGAAACGACTGTTTTCTATTACTACCTCCCCGCCTGCTACAAGGACATGGAGGAGACCCGCACCAACCTCATGGCCCTTCAGCAGGAACTCAACCTGAAGCGGGAGACCCTGCGCGACGCCATTCAGCAAATGCTCGCGGGCTTCAACGTCAATGCCGTTGTGGCGGATAGCGGCAGCGGCGGGTTTGTGGCGCAGAATTTCTCCGAGCTTTTCTGCAAAATCGTCGACATCACCAAAACCGACATTGCCGGCCCCATTGCTACCGCTGGCGTTATTGCGGTGGCGCTGCTGGCCATGTATGCGCGCATCTCCTGGGGATATGTGATGATGACCCTTACCGGCATCGTCATGCTCTTCAGCGCCGAACAGATCTACGATACCGTGGCGGGAGACATCCTCGGCGCCGAAGCCCTGCAATGCAGCGCCGCAGGTGACGGAGGGGGATCATTCACCCCAAGTAGATTCAACGAGGCGGTCAAGGCGCTCAGGGCAAGATTCCAGGGCGACATCGCCCCCGTCCTGAAATCCATCGAAGCCCAGTATCGCAGCCTGGAAGCCTGCGACCGCTTTGTGCTGGATTACAACAACTCCCAATACCTCAACATGGTCACCCAGGGCGCATCCGAAGGACGGGTAAAACCGCAGGAGGGTGTCGGACAGATCTATCCCATGCCGACCAAGAAACCCCGCCTGAACAAGCGCTCGCTCGAAGCCCTGGCCGATTTCCATATTGAAGCCCGAAGCGACTGGGAAACCTTTACATCGATTCAAACCGATCATCCCAATGCCATCATGCCGCGCATTGCCCAGCTTGGCGTGGATGCATGCTACAAAATGCAAAGCAAAAAAGACACGGAATGCCGTGTGGATGCTGGCAATAATTTTGACGATGTGCTGCGCATCTTCAATTCGGAACACCCCTTTGACCCACGGCAGAAACTGGCGCCCTATCCGCCCTTTGTGCGCGATGGCTACACCCCGGGCCAGACCTTCTGCAAGGATGATAGCATTCAATGCTACGGCGGCAACGGCCCCGACATTCCCGTGGTGAACGACGATCTCTGCCCGCAACCGAAAGAAAATGGAACCTGCGACACCATCGTCACCGCCGATGGCGGCGCGGTGACGGATTGCCAATGGGGCACGCGCAAACGTTCGTTTGACTGGTGCGTCTATTGCATTCCAAGCCCGCCAAGCTGCTACCTTGATCCTCCCGCGAATGTATGCCCCGGCTCGGATACATCCCCGCTCGGCAGCGGCACCACCACAGGCACGACCACGTCTACGTCCGGTACCACGGCAACAACCAGCACATCAACTACCACCAGCACATCCGGCAGCACATCCGGCGGCGGTAGAGGGCCTATAATGATCGAACAATCCTATACATTTAAACGCACGCTGGGTCAGGTGGGCGCAGCCAATGGCAGCACCACCACCACAACGGAAACGGAAGAAGAGGAAACCACCCCCGCCGTAACACGCCCGCACTCCAATTGCCCCACCTCGGACGGAAGCGGTCTTCCCAGCGGTGAATGCTGCATGAACGACCAGGATAGCGCAGGCAACACCTACCTGGCCCACGGCCGGATGTACAAAGTCATGCAGCCCGGCTGCAGTGAATGCACCAATTTCCCGCAATGCTGCGGCATTCTCCGCCAGCCGGTGCTTCCCAGCAACGCCCTTCTCTTCCGGCTGGATCGCGATAATTACAAGCCCTTGCAGTTTAATGACCCCAACAACATCAAGGGCAACCGCAAATACGATATCCGCCAGCGTTCAGGCTATCCGCACCAGATCGACAGCACCCAAGGCTGGCCGCTTCACAACCTCATGCTGCCATACAAATACATGCGTGCCATGTGGTATGGCAAAGGCACCAACCTGAACGAAGCCACCGGCATGAACACCTATCTCGACAAGGTGGCCTTCCGCTTTGGTGATAATTTCTATGACATTCATAAATTCTCACCCGGCTTTTATTACAGCTTCCCAATCAATATAAACCAGCTCTCTCCCAAGGATGGCGTAGGCGAACTGGGCGTACAGCCCTACATGAACTGGTGGGAGGAAGGCCAGCCGCATTGCGAAGGCTGCCGCGACTCTCTGGTATCGCTCGGCTCGCCCATGGGCCAGCAGTGCAACTATGGCGGCTGGGAGGAATTGAAACTGTATCAGATGCGCTGCTGGACCAATTTCGGCCTCCATTGCCTCTGCAATTATGAAAAGACCTTCAAGCAAGGCTCTGCCGAGCAATATGTACTGGACCGCGCCGGTTTCATGGGCACCGAACGCAACAGCAGCCCGGAACGCAACGTCTCCATCAACACATCTAAACACTGGCCGCTCAGCTGGCGCGGCTATGTGTCCGATCCGGAAACCCCGCTTTCCACTCGTGGGCCACTCGGCACGGAGAACCGTCGCTTCCCCTATGCAGGCGGCCTGTATGGGGTGGTGGAAAAGGCACTGGTGACGGAAAACTCCAGCCCCTACAATGTTAAGCCGACAGGCGGCATCAGCAATGCCATTGCCGGCGACATCCTCGTCTACGATGTCGATGTGATTCAGAAAAAACTGTTCCCGCCGGACAGTGCTTCGGGCGGCCCCTACGAGAAAGCCAAATATTATCGTCTGAAGCGCCTGCCGCATGTAGCCTATGTGGAGTTTGCCCACACCATTGCGCAATGCATCAACGATAAGACCATCACCACAGCGGAAATCAGCCTAAACGAGGCGGATCCCAACGCCTATTACCGCTTCCAGGGCGCGACCAGTGCGGATGTGAGCGACTGCTATAATATCGAAAACGAATATGTCATCGTATCCGAGCAGAATTTCGGAAAATTCCCGGATATGTGCGGCAATACGGATCGCTGGAACATGCCGACCCGCCGCACCATCTATAAAAACCTGGATATAAGCTTTGCCAGCAATAACGAAGGCTGGGTGCCGCCGCCGGATATTCTGGAGTTCAACCCGGATATGACCTGCGCTGACCCGGCCTTGAGTCGCTGCAAAGAAGAGCTCTGGACGGCCGTGAAAGTGTACGACCCGCGGCTTGACGTCCGCAGGCCGGAAGAACCGGGCGGCGCATTCCCTGGCAGGCTGGTTTCGCACGATACTCCCTCACGCAATGCAGGCATAGCACCAGATAAATGCTGGGATTACACCGCCAAAACCTACATTGAGAGCCAGCAGAATTTCGATTGGGCCCTGAAGTGCCAGGGCGAAAAAGCCTGTTTTGAAGTGGATATGGAACAGGGCTGCGATCCGCCTATTCGCTGGCGCGACATTCGTCTAAACGCCCCGGGCATCAGCTCCACCCTGCTGCCGAACAGCAAGACATCGCGCATCAACTCCATTGGCGCCACCATGATTGAGTCCGAAGCAACCGTTACGGGTAATCGCAAGCTGTACGATCCAAAGCGTAAATTCGCTTACGATGGCAGCATCGAGATCAATCCTTGCAACTCCGGTACGTCTTATGAAACGGGCATCAACCTTGGCCAGCCGAGCGTGGGCACCGCCGGCGCGGGCACGACCGGTTGCGGCGGTGGCGGTGGCAGCGGCTCCGCCGGCGGTGCGGGCGGCGATACCAGCACCCCGCCGGAAGATCAGTGCCCGCAGGATACCAAACATGATCCGCTATCCAGCGTCTGGCCCAACATCGGCACCAGTTGTTCGTTTAACTACCAGAACGACACAAGCACGAGCTACACGGTGGAGGATATCCTCAGCGGCACCATCCCCACATCCATCCCCACTGCATCCAACCCGATTGATTCATCGCCTCTGCCCCCGCCGGTTTGCAGTTCGCCCAACCCGGATGTCTGTAACGACCCGCCCTATTGCTTCTGGCGTCTGCCCGATATCCAGCGCTGTGACGCGAGCGGATACGAGCGCCTGATCTCCGATACCAAAAACCCGTTCTACACGCCGGACCGCAGCAACCCCGCCTACCGTAACGTGGGCTACAGCAATGATTTCGTGGCCGACTATCTCTATTACAAACTGGGCTTCTTCGGTGGCACGCCAACAGGCGCCAACCTCACCCGCATGCGTTACCTGCTGGAAAAAACCCCCATTGAATGGATCAGCGATCTCACCGGCAGCAGCTGCTGGATGCTCGGGCAAAGCTATTGCGGCACCACCGGCGACACAACCGATCGCGTTGTCTGGCTCGCCCCCAAAACCGGCTCCACCTGGGGCGCCTATGATGTGAATGATTCCGCGTTCGATAACATCGTAGTCAACCAGACCATTGCCGTTATCGTGTCGGATTCCTATTACCGCGGCCAATCTGGCGTCGTGGTGGGCATAGATCGCACCAAACGCTGCGTGGATATTGTCTCCAGCAACTGGAAGCGCAATTCCTGCCAGCAATACGATGCGAAAAACTGCTACCAGCTGCAAGGCAGTTTCGGCGTTCCATGCCGTGCGCGCTGCGTGCCGATCGACCAGATCGCGCTGATGTTCAACCCCGTGCCGAACAAGAGCGACAAGCCCGACGAATTACCGGCATGCCAGATGCCGCCACGTCGCTAGGCGAGTAACGCACGCGCGGCCGAATGGGCAGGCAATTCAGCCATGAATGATGGGAATAAAAAGAAAATGGTGGCTGAGGAGGGATTTGAACCCCCGACCAAGGGATTATGATTCCCCTGCTCTACCGCTGAGCTACTCAGCCACATGGCGGCTATGGTGGCCAGAGAGGGAATCGAACCCCCGACACGAGGATTTTCAATCCTCTGCTCTACCAGCTGAGCTATCTGGCCGCCCAAAACGCAAGGCGCCTTATTTAGCATGAAGGGGCGGCTTGACAAGCCCTTTCTGGAACAATGGTTCCGGCGGGGGTGAATCCCTCACTTACGACAGGCTTTTAAGCCGTTCAAACCATAAATGAAGCGCCGAACAGGCCTTCTCCCCTTCCGGGATAGGCAAGGCAACCCGCTGCCCTTGCCATTCAAAACTCAATGACCTTCCCTCCAGGCGCAGCGCCATCGTTGCCTTTAGCATCGGCAGGCAAAGCCAGGCATTCAGCGGCATGCGGCTCATCATGCAGCAGCAGGCGTCAGCCGTCCCATCCACCAACGCCACAGGCCCCGGCACACGGTGCAGCGTGGCGAATGGCTTACCATCTTTTTCCTGGAATTCCGCCCACCAGGGAATGCCTTCATGACCAATCATAGCCTTTATATGGCAGTTTTCCTCAAGCCCTGAAGCCAGCAACACGCAGGGCCTCCCCCAATCATCCTCAGTTTCCAGCGATTCCCACAACATTGGCGCCATCCTTATTGATAATGATTATCATTATCTAATCTACTGCCTTTTGTCCATCCTTCCGATTGCCCGGAAGAATAATCCCCTCCTATCGCTTGCCACACTGGTCATATTCGCCTTAAGTACAGGCATTCGAAGAGGGGTGGACGTGCTATTTAGCTCTCCGTTATTTTTATTCATTTTTTTGCCCATCGCCATGCTCATGGTGTGGCTGCCGAACGGCCGCTGGCGCTTATTCGGGCTGCTCGGCGCCAGCATTCTCTTTTATTTATGGTCTGAACCCCGGTTTTTCTGGGTGGCTCTGGCTTCCTCCTACCTGGATTTCTGGGTCACCGCCCGCATGCACCGGGCATTGATGGAAAAACGGACGCAGACCGCCCGTCGGCTGGTTGGGTTGGGTATTCTCAGCAATGTCGCGCTCCTGCTCTATTACAAATACCTGCTCTTTTTTTCAGACGGCTTCAACCGCCTGCTGCAATTGGTGGGGAATGACTGGCGCATACCGGCTTTTCACATCGCCCTGCCCATCGCCATTTCCTTCATCGTGTTCGAAAAAATCACCTACCTGGTGGATGTCTATCGCGGCAAAAGCCTGCCGGAAACGCGCTTTCACCTTTACCTAACCTACGTACTGCTCTTCCCAAAACTCCTGGCCGGTCCCATCATCAAATATCATGAAATCGAACCGCAGCTGCACGCCCCGCGTGGTGGCAGCCGCACGCAGGACGTAGTGACCGGCTTTAAACGCTTCACCCTCGGCCTCATCAAAAAACTCCTCCTGGCGGATGCGCTTGCCGGAATGGTCGATCAGATATTCGCCATGCCCGCCGACCATGTGGGTGCAAGCCTTGCCTGGCTGGCCGTGGTCGGGTTTGCGTTGCAGATTTACCTGGATTTCTCCTCCTATTCCGACATGGCCATCGGTCTTGCGCGCATGTATGGTTTTCGCCTGCGGGAAAACTTCAACTATCCTTATATTTCCCGAAATTTCACCGAATTCTGGCGCCGCTGGCACATCTCACTCTCCACCTGGATACGCGAATATCTCTACATCCCGCTTGGCGGTAACCGCCATGGCGATACGCGCATGTATGCCAATCTCTGCATATGCTTCACGCTTTCCGGCCTCTGGCATGGCGCCAACTGGACCTTCCTCGCATGGGGTATCTTCCACGGTCTTTTCCTGGTGCTGGATAAACTGGGCTGGGTTCGTATCAGCCAGAAATTTCCATCCTTCGTGAACATCGCCATCACCTTCCTGTTCATCTGCATCGGCTGGGCGCTCTTTCGCGCGCAAACCATCGATCAGGCAGGCATGATGATCGGCCGCATGTTCACCTTCTCCAGCCCCAGCGCGCCGCTGGTCATGGGCGCTTACATATGGTCCGCTCTGGTGATCAGCCTTGCCATGGCGTTCGTCCCGGCATTCCCGGCATATTGGAGGATGAAACGCAACCGCCGCTATCTGGCCTTCCTTCGCTCCATTGCGCCGTGGCTGTTATGCGTGCTTGGTTTCATTGCCATCGGCAAAGCGGTCACCGCCACCTCCATTCCTTTCCTGTATTTCCGGTTCTAGCCCATGCGACGCAACAAGCACACCGCCCTGCAGCGCCTGCCAATCTTGCTTATCGCGGGATGGCTGTTGCTTGCCTGGCCCATAGGCGGGCTTGTAAAACTGTATGAGAATGCAGCCAATACCGACCTGAACCCGCCGCTGCATGGGCAATACGCCAAAAAACAGCTTCTTCCGTTTAACAAAAAGAATTTTCTCAACGGCAGTTTCCAGCGTTCTTTTGAGGCCTGGTTACCCCGAAGACTCCCCCTAAGCGGGCTGATGGTCCGCGCCACCAATCAAGTGTATTACAGCCTGCTGAACCATTCCGCGATGGGGGGCGATAACCCCATCGCCATCGGAAAGGATGGTTACCTATACACAGCCAGTTACCTTATCAGTTACTGCAACACGCGCCGCATTCAACCCGATCTGGAAGCCCTCAACAAGCGCAACGTTCAGCTCAAACGGATACAGGACTGGTTGAAATCGCGCGGGAAATATTTCATCTACGTCGTCAGCCCTTCCAAAGCGGCTTACTTTCCGGAATATATTCCCGATGAATATGGCTGCGTGGAAGGCCAGACCCGCCCGGCCTATTACGCCGGAATAAAATCCGCCAAAATCGCCGGGCTGAACCTGGTCGATAACAGCGAACGCATCCTCCGCGAAAAAGGCGAAAGCGTCACCCCCCTCTTTCCAAAAGGCGGCATCCATTACAATCAGGAAGGCACGGTCATCGCCACCAATGCCATGTTGGAGGAAATCGGCAGGTTAATGAAAAAGCCGATTGCGCCGATTCAGTATAAAATCAACCCTTCACAAGATGCCAAAGGCAATGATGTTGATATTCTGAACCTTCTGAACCTTCTATGGCCGGATTATCACTACACGGTTGCCGACCTGGTTGTGACGGATAAACCGAAAACGGTTCGCATCCCTGTGGCCTTCATCGGCGGCAGCTTTGTCATTCAACCCATTCAACTGCTGGACAGGCTGGAAATATTCCCGGTTATTTACCATTATTCCTACTACAAACTTGCCAAAATAACCTATCCTGGGCAACAGGTAAGCCAGTTGCCGCAGGAGCACGGGCATGATTACGATGATATTTTCAATGCAAAAGTCATCATCCTGGAAGAAAATGAGGAAATTATTCCCTCCAACCATGCCGATGCCTTTATCGCCGAAGCACTGAGCCGAATGGAAAACCATGCGAAATAACCTCAAGCACACCGCCCCGGCCGCCAAACAGGACATGCGGGCCAAACGCGTTATCTGGCTGAACAACCACACCACCGCCCGCATGGTGGAATGCGAGTTGCTCCGTCATTTCGGCTATGAGGTTTTTACACCCAAATACGTACCCCGCATGATCCGCTCGGCCTCGGTGGATTACAGCTACGACAACTCCCTTTCCATTCCGGCAGAAGACCTGGCCATCCTGAACAGCCAGGATTTTTATCAAAACGACTGGCCTCTTTCTGTCCATGCCATTTTGAATGAATATTTCGGTACGGCCATCATCGGCTGCTATTCTTGGATATCCGAAGAATTCATCAACCATTTCCGTGGCAAAATATTACTGCGTTCATATGGCCCCACGCGGGATGATTACACCATCTGGCGCTTCTTTGATGAAGTCATCGGCCCCGGTTTCATGAGCCGTATCAGCGGCATTCATGACCGTATCTGGTTCGCGCAGGCCTATCCCAACCTGGTGAGTGCGGAACCTGATTTCTTCATTCAGCGTGCCGTAACATTGCCGACGGGCATTCCCAAACATTTCTATGCCGAACGTGGCTGCTACCAGCGGAAATACGAAAAAATGCTTATGGTATTGCCCGACATCCTGGCGGACGATCACCAGAGCGTTCGCGCCTACCACATGTCGCGTAAATATTTCAAAGGCATTCCCAAAATTATCGCGGGCAACCAGTTTGTGCCGGTGGAAAACGACCCCGAGGTAACGGGCCTGCTGCCCGCGGGCATGTATGATAAATACCTCAAGGGCTGCGCGGCGATGTTTTATCACAACGAACTACCGCGCCACATCCATTTCCACCCGGTAGAGGCTGCCTGCTACGGCATGCCCGTTATCTTCATGGCCAGCGGCATGATCTCCTATCTCGGCGGCAAGGATTCCCCGGGCAGTGCAAAAACCTACGCGGAAGCCCGCAAAAAAATCAAACGCATCATGAAAGGCGACGAGTCGTTTATTCAGGAGGTGGTTGAATCCCAGCGCGAATGGGTTGATTACTTCTCGTGGGATGAGAACCTGAAAGCATGGAAAGAGCAGTTTCAACAGCGCATCGCCCCTATCCCAGTTCCTCCATCCCGTACGCAGCGCATGCGCATAGCCTTGCTGGTATCCGGAAAAGCCGGATGGTATGCACATGCCTATATCGACGCGCTGGCCACCGGCATAAAACAAGGCATGCAAGCACAGCAGGTCGCCTGTGATGTCGTTATTGGTATCGAGTCCAACCATATCAATAACTATGATACGGAATGGCTGCGGTCAGCCGGTTGGCAGGTGCGGCCATTCAAGTGGGAAACCATCTCCAACGACGCGCTTGTAAACAGCATGTGTTTTACCCGGGTCGGCAAAAATCTGCAGCCGGGCAATCACATCATGGCCAATGACAGCATCAGCTGTTTTGAAGACTGCAACATGCTTTACATTCTGGCCCAGGGGCTTGATACGAGCTTTCCCATTGCGCCAGTAAAACCATTCGTGCTGCATGTGGACAGCCCTATTGATTACTGCCCTGGCTCCACAACTCCCCATCATACATTAGGCTATGCAACCGCGATGGCGTCTGGCGCGGCTTCATGCCTGAACGACGCTTGGGAACATTTTGCGTTTGACCACAAAAAATCATACGTCACGCCCCTGCGGCAGGGCATGGATATCTCTTTGGGCATGCCCTCATGGAACCACGACCAAGGTCATCCATGGCTGCTGCTGCCACATGACCGCTACACCTCTTCTCCGCCCAACCGGCTAGTCAGTCGCCCAGTCAATCAAGTGTCAAAAGAGGAGAACGGCAAAGAGAGCAACGAACACTCCGTCAATAAGGAGCTTGAAACGGCCTCCAAACCGGATCTTATTGTCAATGAAAAACACCTGCTTCGTCAGGATGGACCTATATCCTGGCTGAAACTGCAAACCTCGCAGGATTGGAAAATCTCCATCCGCCACATGGAAAAATCCAGCATCGGTACAAACGATACCATGCCGGAAATACTACCGCACAACATGGCAGAACATATGCTGGTGAATGCATCCTATATCTGGATGCCTGCTCCCACCTTGTCGGATATACCCATAGCCTGGATGGCCGCAGGTCAAAAAATCCCGCTGTTGCTGCCGGAAGGTGAGATTGCCGCTACCTTTGCGCAACAAGGCGCGGATGTAATAATCTATCACGAACATTCCTGGGAATCCTGGATGGACGCGCTCAAGCAGACGGAAACGCGCAGACCCGCTAAAAAGAACTCTGCCAAACCTCATACGCAGGAAACAGCCCGGTCGGACATCTGGCGCCATCTATCCTATACGGTTTAGCCCAGGTTATTTTCCGGAAGAAGCATGCACATGCCGCTTCTTGTCATCCGTACTGTCATACAAAAACACATCGTTGATATTGACGCTGGATTCCTTACCGATCATTTCCTTATGCGTTTTTAGCCATTCCCCCATGGCACGATGGCCGATGGTTTTTAACTTCTGAAAGAAATCCCAGCTCACGTTCATTTTGCTGGATGCATTGAGCTGGTCCATCGCATGGCAGCCTTCCACCATATGCATTTTCACATCCTTATATTGCGTATGGTCCAGCTTATGCTCCTTCACCAGGCGAGACACGAAGGAAACGGCCCGCATCTCCGCAATAAGGCTGGAATTGAAATTGATTTCATTAAGCCGGTTGATAATCTCTGCGGCCGTATCCGGTAATTCTTCCCGGTACAGCGGGTTGATCTGCACCAGCATCACATCCTCGCAATCGGTGCGGTACAGCAGTGGCCATATGGCGGGGTTACCCATATAACCGCCATCCCAATAGGGTTGCCCGTCAATTTCAATCGCCTGAAAAATGAAGGGAATACAGGCAGATGCCAACAGGGCGTCCACGGTTATCTCATCGCACTCAAAAATCCTTGCCCTTCCCGTCCGCACGGCCGTGGCCGCCACAAACAGCCGGATGGAGCTGCACGAATGCAGCAGCTCCCGATCAAGGCAGCGCTCCAGCACATCCTTCAATGGATTAATATTAAAAGGATTCAGCTGATAAGGGGACCAGGTGCGGCTGATGATGTCATACCAGTTATAAGCCGCCGTCTGGTCGATATTCCAGCCTTGCCAGAAAGGTTTCAAGCCGGGCGGCTGCCAAGGCGCAAATGCCCCGGCTTCGCTGATCTCACGCCAGAATTTATCGAGCAGCTCCTTTGCACCCTCCCGCCCGTTTTTCATGTAGCCATTAATCAGCATGGCGCCATTCATTGCACCGGCGCTGGTTCCGCTGATGCCGACAATATCGATATCCTCTTCGTCCAGAAGACGATCCAGCACACCCCAGGTAAAGGCGCCGTGTGCGCCACCACCCTGTAAGGCGAGATTAAGCCGATAACGTTTGGCGGGCATGTTCAATTCCTTGCCAGTGGGGCATTTTCATCAGTTTTCGCTGCAATGTGCGCCGGTGCATTCTCAATTCCCTCGCGGTGGCGGAAATATTGAACTGGTTGCGAAGCAATGCCTGCTCAATCATAGCCTGTTCCGCCTTCAGCAATGGAATGGCGTCGTCCACCATAACGCTGCTGTCACCCTCGATACGCTGAAACGCATCCCATATCTGTTGGGATTTGGCGGGTTTTTGTAAATAATGCCTAGCCCCCAGCTTGATGGCTTCCACCGCCGTGGCCACACTGGCATAACCTGTCAGCACCACCATGTTCAGCTCACGGTCCAGCGCATGCAGGCGCTTTACCAGTTCCAGCCCGCCAATACCCGGCATGTTGAGGTCAATCACCGCATGGGTAGGCTTCCACCGTCCCTGTAGCGCCAGCGCGGCCTGCCCATCATACACCGCCTTTCCCTCGCATCCATAGCGGCCCATGGCCTGGGCCAGCGCATCGGCCAGTTCCATATCGTCATCGACAATCATGAGACGGCAGGCCATGCTCACATCCTTCCTGTCTTTGGCAGGCATATGCTGGCCACACTACCCCTGCCATCGGCTGGAACAAGCCCTATTTTACCACCCGCGCGCAAGGCGTAATGATTAGCCAGCCAGAGGCCAATGCCACGCCCCTCGGGTTTGGTGGAGGCCCCCAGCCCCACCATAAAATCCGGCGACACGCCACTGCCGTTATCGCATACGCGAAGCTCAATCATTCCATCCTGGGCATCCACCTCAATATGAGCCTCGGTAGCATCAGCATCCGCCGCGTTGTTTAAAAATGTCACCAGTATCTGAATCAGCATGGGGTCATGCCGGATGTGACAGGGCGACGTCTCCCCGGTCCGCACCTGCATTATCGCCTGCGGCCGCAGGGAGCGCCATTGGCCTGTAGCTGTATCAATAAGTTCCTGAATGGTTACCTCACCGGCCTGCGATTGATATTCCCCCGCCGTTCCGGCAAGCCGGTGAATCACGGCCGCAATTCTCTCCAACTGGGGCATGATACGCTTGATGACGGCCTTTATTTCGCTGGATTTGGAGAGGGCCTGCGCCTGCTCCGCCAGCAACATGGCAGTGTTGACGGGCGTGCCGAGCTCATGGGCCGTACCGGCTGCCAGCGCCCCCAGCATCACCACCTGCTCGTCGGCGATAGCCTGTGCCTGAGCATCCGCCAGGGCCGCCTGCTGACGCTGGATAACCTGCGCCATCCGCCCCACCATCCCGGCGACGACCGTCGCCAGAATAATGAAGTTCAGCCACATGCCGTAGATATGAAGCGAAAACGCCTGCCCCAGATGGTGATGCTGAAGGTAGGAGACATCCTGCTTGTAAACCATCAGCAAACTATAAAGCGCCACACTCAGCAATGCTGCAGCCCAGGCCTGCCGAAGCGGTAGAATAGTGGCCGCCACCATCACCTGAATGACAAACAGACTCGCAAAAGGGTTTGCCGCCCCACCCGTGAAATACAGCATGGCCGCCAGTAAAAACATATCCGCGCAAAGCTGCAGCAGAAGATGCGGCTCTGCATCCTTTCTCATCCGCAGGGCATAACCCGTTGCGATATTCTGGAGCAATTGCAGCAGCATCAGCCAGCAAAGCGGCGCCAGCGGCAAGGGCAGCTCCAGAACAACCGTACCCAGCGCAATTACACCGGCTTCCAGCAGTAGAAACACCCATCGCAGGCGCCACAGCCACCATGCATGCCGCTGGCCTACGGTCACGGCTTAATTCCCGAAAGCCGCAATACCGGTAATGGCCCGCCCCAGAATCAACCCATGAATGTCATACGTGCCTTCATAAGTATTGACGGATTCAAGGTTCACCATATGGCGCATCACATGATATTCATCGGCAATACCGTTGCCGCCATGCATGTCGCGCGAAACACGTGCGATATCCAGCGCCTTGCCGCAGCCGTTACGTTTGACGAGTGAAATAAGATCCGGTGAGCCGGTTCCCTCATCCAGCATACGCCCCACACGCAACACGCTTTGCAGGCCCAGGGTAATTTCCGTCAGCATGTCTGTCAGCTTTTTCTGAATCAGCTGGTTAGCAGCCAGCGGACGCCCGAACATCTTGCGCTCAAGCGTGTAGGAACGCGCCGCTTCATAGCAGAATTCCGCTGCCCCCCAAACGCCCCAGGCAATGCCGAAACGGGCTTTATTAAGGCATGAAAACGGCCCTTTTAAGCCGGAAACATCCAGCTCCTGCTCATCGGGCACAAACACGTCATCCATCATGATGCTGCCGGTAATGGAGGCACGCAGCGACAGCTTCCCCTCGATTTTTGGAAATTCCAGCCCCTTCATGCCGCGTTCCAGAATGAACCCGCGAATGGTTCCATCCTCCACATGCTTGGCGCCATAAACCTTGGCCCACACCACCGCCACATCCGCGATGGGTGAATTGGTGATCCATGTTTTGGCGCCATGCAGCCGGTAACCGCCATCCACTTTCTTGGCGCGCGTGGTCATACCGCCGGGGTCGGACCCGGCATCCGGCTCGGTCAATCCGAAACAGCCAATCAGCTCACCCTTCGCCAGGCCGGGAAGATATTTGTCCTTCTGTGCATCGGTGCCGAAACTGTAAATCGGGTGCATCACCAGGCTGGATTGAACGGAAAAGGCGCTGCGATAGCCGGAATCCACTCGCTCCACCGCGCGCGCCATCAACCCATACGCCACATGCCCCACACCCGCGCATCCATACCCCTGTACCATGGGGCCCAGAAACCCCTGCTGGCCGAAGGCCTTCATGATAGCCGGGTCGAAATGGTCGTGACGATTGGCCTCAATCACACCGGGCATAAGCTCATGCTGGGCAAAGCTTTCCGCCGCATCACGGATCATGCGCTCTTCATCGCTTAGCTGCGCATCCAGCTTGAACGGGTCCTGCCAATCGAATGTTCCGGCCATGTTCTATCCTCTTGCTACGCCTCAAAACGGCATGCAAAATTCTAGAGCAAGCCATCCCTTAGCTCAAGCACGGGAAAGATTACGGAGTGGGCGGTTCGGCCTTCACGTCGGCGCAATTGCCTTCGGCCTGGTTAGAGCAAACTTCTTGGCCGATACGGTCACGCACCACCACCCAGGTCACTTCAGCAAACACGTCGCCCAGTGTGCCGTAAAGCGGGTTGCTCGGCAATGCGGCCATGGCGGGCTGGAAGAAAAGCGTATCCTGCTTGTCCACATCCATGATGTAGATGGAATGCGCCAGTTGCTTTTTGCCGCTCTCGATATCGGCCATGGTGCTCGCGCTGCAATCGCTGTCCAGCACAAGCCCTTCGGGTGCGAAGTTCTTCAGATTGATATGGCCGGTAGACATTTGCGAAAGCGTTTCCAGAAACTTGTCGCTGCCGCATGAAGTGGCAATCGCCACCACGTAACCGCCAGCGGCTTTCACGCGCTTGGCCGCATCCTTCAGCGCCTTGGGATAAGCATCGGTATATTTATCCGTCAGACATTTGACGGTTTTCAAACGCTGGTCGCGATTACTGGCCGTATCCAATGTACCAGATGCATTATCATGTGAACCCCATTTGGTTTCCGAACCGCGGAAATACGAGTGCTTGGGGTCGGTTTCCCACTGGGTAGGCGTTTCATTGGGCTTCTCAGGCGGCGTGGTTGCTTTACCGGAAGATTCAATGCAATCGCGTACCGGCTCGGATAAGGCCACGGTCAGGATAGGCACATCATTCGTCTTCCGATTTTGCAGCAGTTGGTTTACCGCCGTGCTCACGGAATGCGCCATACCAAAGTTGGTCTGCCCTTGCGGAAGAATGTTATAGCTGGGGAGCTCTTCTGAAATTTCTTCCACAAGATCACAACTTCCCATTTCCGTGAGTTTTTCCGTCAACGGTAAAATCGGCTCTTTATCACCCACAAACTGCTTCATGCTCATGCGTTTGGTCTGGCCAAGCGATATATTCTGGATAGGCAGGTAGCCATCCGCCTGCTTGGTGCATTCCATCGAGCGAACCTGCAAAGGGGTCAACCCTAGATCGACCACGTGATTACCCGCTCCCTCTACCGTCCAAACCCCCATACCCGCGGGAACTTCTGACGGAATACGCGCAGCCGGCCCATTGCTCGGGTTGAAGCTGTTCACCTTCACCGCCGCTTCATTATATTCGGTCGTGCCGTCGGATTTGATTACATAGGTCGGCTGCTTCATGCCTCCTACAGAGAATGCGGAGAAATAAAACTGCTGGCCCGGGACCGGCGTCTGATCCTTGTTGATGCCGGTATAATAGCCTTCCTGGCCAAAGCCATCGCCATTGGTGTCGTGCTTGCAGGTGCCGTCGCCATTTTTACAGTTACCGCCGCAATAACGGTTATCGGTGGTTTCAAACGCGGGATATTCGCACACGGTCGGCCCGGGCCCTACATCGTTGATCTCCGGGTGCAGCGAATGCACGATTGCGTAGAAGTGATAATAGCCCTGCGGCATATCGCAGCCTTCCAGGGTCTGCATGTTGCATCCTTCAGGATAGCAAACGAATTTGGTAATGCCAGGCGCGCTGAAATTTACCCCGCCCCGGCAGCTTTCCGGCACAGGGGTGGGCCCGCTGGAATTCGGCACCTTGGGATTGGGAAAATCAGGTTGCATGCTGCCCACATCGCGCACGCCATAGCCCGGGTGCCAGCGGCCGTCGGGCAGGTCCGAACATCCCATCAACGGATAGTAATCACGTTCGCCCCCAGGTGAAAAGGCCAGGTCGGACGTGAGCTCAACCTGCAAACCGCCATCATCATCCGGGACGCGTCCCACCTGGCTGCACACAAGCATGGCAGGCTTGGTCGCATTCTTGGTGTCATAGTTATATTTACCGGGTTCATAGGTCTCGCCATGCCCCTCATAATAGGCAAACACGCTCACATGCGCGGATGCCGGGTCTTGAAAGCTGCGGCCTTTCGGGCAGGCCTTATACCAGGTTACCTCATGCAGCTGCTGGGTATTGTAGCAGCCATTGGCTTTCCAATCCTCATCGCATTTATTGCTGGAACAGCGGGCATAGTGAATATCACCGCAACCTTTTGTTACGTTCTCCATGATGGGATTGCCGTCACTATCCGTTCCTGTTTGCTTCTGACAATCATAACGGTCATCCCGGCTGGTAGGGGATGTATCCATGGAGAACATGGCGTTACATGAGGCCCTCATATTCTGGCCACCAACATATTTGGTATAGGGTGCGGCAATAAAGCCGGCGTGACTGTCTGCACCCCACAGCAACAGCATTACAGTGGCCAGCCATAATGTCAGGGTTGTGTTTCGTATCGTCATAACCGGCTCCGGTTTACTATATTGCATTGTTACGCTCACTGAAACCCCTCCTCGCATCATTCTTCTTTAGCCGGAGGGCAGACCGATTCCTCGGGATTCGCGGTGGCGCAACCTGGGTAATCATCATTTTTCTGCCAGCAGTCATCAAAGCTGGACCAGCCGCGAATGGTCTTGATGGCATCGCGTGAGGAAATAGCCCCCCCTCTTGCCGCACATAACTGTGTCGCAAGAACGCCCTGCCTCAGACAATAGGCAGCCTTGGTCGGGTTGGTGAGCAATTCCAGAAGATTGTCACAGGCATACATGGAAGGATCACCCTTACATGTGCCGGTTGCGGGGTTCATGATAATCCGAACCATTACGCCACTGGCATCCTTGTAACAGACGGTATTGACTCCATCGACATAGAAGGTTCCCGTATAGGGTTTGTTGATGGGGCAATCCTTACTGCATTCGGGTCGGGTCGCTTCATCACCCGGGCAGCAGCAATCCGGTGCCGTGCCGCAACCGGCAGGGCAGTCCGATGGTGGCGGTACAACCGCAACCGGCACGGGACAGTAACCGGTGATATCATCCGTTATCTCACCCACTTTCTTATTACCCGGCGCCGGATAATCAATCAGCGAATTACACGCAGTCCATGAGAATGCGGATGTATCGCTGCCGATAGAGCAGTTCCTGCCCTTATACGCAGGCAAACGGTGCAGACACTGGTCCGTGTATTTTTCCTTATACACCCACACAGCCTGGCTCGCGTCGCAATAAAGCGAGGTGCCTGCTGCAAGATAGGCGAAAATCGGATAGATCCGGTGCTGATAGGCACGGCATTCGCCCGTGCTGTCATCGCTCACGGATCCCGTGGGCGAATAGACGCACCCATCCCATCCAAGGCCTTTATTGATGGTGGGTTTGCATCCACATTCCCCGTTGGAGCACACATTGAGCGTGCCGAACAGGTTAAGGCCGCACTGCATGCAGGCACGTGCATAGCCAAGGGTTTCCATGATCTCCCTCACCTTGCGCGGCGTTTCGCCAATGCCTTTGAGCTTGGCAAGCGCGGTGGCAGGCAGGGTACCGGTTGCCTTTTCACCCCATTTGCTGGCGGTGGAAAGGTCGTAGACGAACATCATCTTCACGTTCGGCATGCCATCCGGGCAGGAATCTTGCGGCGGGCAGTTCGGGCATGTCGGCGTCGGCGGCGTCGGCGGAGTTGGGGGTGTTGGCGGCGTTGGTGGCGTTGGCGGTGTTGGCGGCGTCGGCGGCGTTGGTGGCGTCGGCGGCGTTGGTGGCGTCGGCGGCGTTGGCGGCGTTGGTGGCGTCGGCGGCGTAGGAGGTGTTGTTGTAGTCGGCGTCGGCGGCGTCGGCGGAGTTGGGGGTGTTGGCGGCGTTGGTGGCGTTGGCGGTGTTGGCGGCGTCGGCGGCGTTGGTGGCGTCGGCGGCGTT
>WGMV01000004.1 GCA_016124905.1 bacterium | reverse complement strand
GCCGGCGGTGACGATCACCACGTCGGCATCCTTCAGGGCTTCGGCGTAATCATTGGTGCCGGTGAAGCTGCCGTCGAACCCTTCCACCGGGGCGCTCTGGGAAATATCCAGCGCCTTGCCCTGCGGCGTGCCCTCGGCAATGTCGAACAATACTACATCGCCAAGCTCCTTCAGCCCAGCCAGATGCGCCAGCGTGCCACCAATCTGACCCGCGCCTACCAATGCAATCTTGTAACGATGATGATGCGACATAACGCTCCCCTCTAAATGAACTACCATCTTCCTACGCCGCTGCGGGGGTGGGGTCAATATATGGTGACGCGGGACGCTGTCCCCACACCCTGCCAGGGGACCAGTCCCCTGTACCCCGTATTTTCTTTTATCCCCCGCCCGGAGGGCTTTCGGGGGATAAAAGAAAATAATGGGATCCAAGGGTCTAGACCTTTGGCGGGGGTGTGGGGGCAGCGCCCCCGCGTTCCCCAAATATCGCCGTACCCACGCGGATGATGGTGGCGCCGTAGCGGATGGCGGCAGGGTAGTCGCCGCTCATGCCAATGGAGAGTTCGGGCAGGCCGAGTTGTTGCTGGCATTGATAGAGCCAGGCGAAATGGGAGGATGGGTTTTCGTGCGCCGGGGGGATGGCCATGAGGCCGGTGACGGGTAGGTTTTTCTCGCGCCTGGCCCATTGGGTGAAGGCGATGGTTTCCTCGGGGGGAATGCCCGCTTTCTGGGGCTCCTTGCCGGTGTTGACCTGGATGAAGAGGGACTGGGTCAGGCGTGTCTGAAGGTTCCAGTGTTTGGCGAGTTCCTCGGCCAGTTCGGGGCGGTCCAGCGATTGGATGATGTCAAAAGTGGCAAGGGCATCCTTGACCTTGTTCCGCTGAAGCGGACCGATGAGATGGAGTTCGAGATCGGGGTATTGCTGGCGGAGGGCGGGAAATTTCGCGGCGGCTTCCTGTACTTTGTTTTCACCAAACAGACGCTGGCCAGCCTGGAGGGCTTCCAGAATGCTTTCGGCCGGGTTGGTTTTGGATACGGCCATGAGGCGGGGAGTATTCTTTTGTAATGCAGCATCTGCCGCCAGACATTTTATGTCGGCGCGGAGGGTGCTGAGGCTGGATGAAATGGAATGGATCATGGGGTCTCCATACAAACTTATCCCCTAAGAGGAAAGCGCTTGTGGATAATGGGGGTAAGGCCGGGGTTATGCACAGGGAGCGAAAAACTATCCCCGGGTTATTGTTTTTAGTTTTTCAGTTATCAGCCTGTGAATGGGGTTATTCATTCCCTGTGGGAAATAATCTGTCCCTGGATTATCCCAAAAGCCGGTGGTTTTTGTACCCGATATTCACAGGGTGATAAAAATCACGGTTTTTCCTCGGGGAAGGATTTTTTATGCCGAGGGCGTTCCACGTGAAAAAATCGGGTTATCCCGGATTGGGGAGATGTTTGACCCTTGGGTAAAAAGATGGGATAAGATGGTTATCCCCGGCACTCACCGCACTACTACCCATTACATCCAAATAAAGATAAATATTTAAAAAAGGATGAAGAGAAGATTCATGCCCATCTTGTCTGACTATCTGAAAAAAGCTGACGAAAGATTAAAGCGCCCCCCTGTGTGGCTGATGCGCCAGGCTGGAAGGTATCTGCCGGAATACCGCGAGGTAAGAAAAGGGCACCCGGATTTTCTGGGATTCTGTTTTCATGTGGATGATGCCACGGAAGTGACATTGCAGCCCATTCGCCGGTTTGACATGGATGCGGCGATTATTTTCTCGGATATCTTAGTGGTGCCTCTGGCGCTTGGGCAGAAGGTCTGGTTTGAAGCGGGTGAAGGCCCAAGGCTGGAAGCATTGAAAGGGCTTGGAGACCTGAAAACGGATATTGATCTGGAACGGTTGAGACCGGTCTATGACGCCATCGGCAAAGTGAGAAAGAACCTGGATGCGGCTAAAACCCTGATCGGCTTTGCCGGAGCACCCTGGACCCTGGCGAGTTACATGCTGGAAGGAAAAACCGCGCGTGATTATGCCGAGGCACGGCGTATCGCTATTTCCTCTCCGGAACTAATGGACGGGTTGATGGCGCGGTTAATTAACGCCGTGTCACTGCACCTGATGGAGCAGGCGCGTGCCGGGGCGGATGTGCTGATGCTGTTCGATAGCTGGTCAGGTGTGCTGGATGCCACCGGCTTTGAACGCTGGAGCGTGCAGCCGGCCAAGCAGATCGTGGCCAAGGTGAGGGCCGCGTTTCCGAATATTACCATCATTGGATTTCCCCGTTGTGCGGGTACGGGCTACCTGCGTTATGCCGAAGAGACGGGAATAGACGGAATGGGGGTGGATGCGAGTGTTTCCATTCCGGAACTGGTGAAGCTTCAGAAGACGGTTATTGTTCAGGGAAATGTGGATAATCTGCGTCTGGCCTACGATATGCCAAGTGCCATGAGTCAGCTTGATGGGGTGTTGAAGAAAAGTCTGCCGGGACAGCTGATCGTGAATCTCGGCCACGGGGTGATTCCGCAAACGCCGCCGGAACATGTGGGAGAGCTGGTGAAGAAGGTGAAGGAATTTACCTGGTAACCGATTCCGTGAGAATTTCCCTGACTGCCTCATGCGCCAGCAAGGTGTCACTGACGGCTTTCGTTTCAATACCCTGTTCGAAATTTACGGTCAGGCCATTGAGGATACGGATAGCATCTTCCGCCTGTTCCAAAGGAATGGCATGGCAATAGCGTCCCTGTTCCAAGTTGAAATGCGCGTGATCGACCACACGTTGCAGGGAAGAACGTTCCGTAAAAGTAAAAGGCCGCTGATTTTTTTGACGTTTCTCTTTTTGGGTTTCATCCTGCGTGGGGACTTCGATTACATCGATGCCTTTTGTTTTTAATTCTGAGATGGCTTGCTCATAGGCCGAAAGGGCCTGATTTTCCAACGAGATGAAATCCAGATGCGAGACGAAGGCGATGTGGGGGATGTGCATGGTGAGATAGACCCGAGGATGGTCTTTTTCGTGATAAAGGCCGACAAAGGCATCCGAATGCACAATGAACGGATGATCTTCCCTGCCGAGGGGCTGAGGCGCGGCGTGCTTGTCGGTCCGTAATGTACCTATGCTCATCTTCATGTTCCCTGTTTTTTCTTGTCTGCTAAGCTTGTGCATGATTGTTACGGTTTGATGAAGGATGGAGTTTGCAGTGACGCGCAAGGTGGCGGTGATCTTATTCAATCTCGGCGGGCCGGACAGTCTGGAGGCGGTAAGGCCGTTCCTGTTTAACCTGTTCTATGACCCGGCGATTTTTCGGGTACCGAACCCGTTGCGATGGTTTCTGGCAAACCTGGTTTCCAAAAAACGCACTCCGGTGGCGCAGGAAATTTACAGGCAGATGGATGGGCGCTCCCCTATCCTGCCGCTCACCATGCAGCAGGCAAATGAGCTGGAACGCGACCTGATGGAAACCAGCCCGACGGCGGATACGGAATTCCGCGCGTTCATCTGCATGCGCTATTGGCACCCGATGACAGAAAGCGTGGTGCAGGATGTGAAGGCATGGGGACCGGATGAAGTGGTGCTGTTGCCGCTTTACCCGCAATATTCGACCACGACGACGGCGTCTTCGGTGAAGAAGTGGCAGGAGGAATGCATCAAGGCCGGGTTGATGGTGATTACGAAACTGGTGTGTTGCTACCCGGTTGCGCCAAGCTTTATTCAGGCGCATGTGGAGCTGATCCGCAAGGCGTGGGATGATGCAACCCGCGCAGGCAGGCCACGGTTACTTTTATCTGCTCATGGTTTGCCGGAAAAGGTTATCAAGGACGGTGACCCATACCAATGGCAAGTGGAGCAAACCGCCAGCGCGATTGTGAATGCGCTGGATATTCCCAACCTTGATTATCAGGTGAGCTACCAAAGCCGGGTGGGACCGATGAAATGGATAGGCCCTTCCACCGACGATGAAATACGGCGGGCGGGGAAGGAAGGTGTTTCGCTGGTGGTGGTGCCGGTGGCGTTCGTATCCGACCATTCGGAGACACTGGTGGAACTTGATGTGGAATATAAGCATCTGGCAGAGAAAGAGGGCGTGCTGTTTTACAGCCGTGTGGCGGCCTTGAATTCCAGCGAATTATTTTCGCGCAGCCTGGGTTCCGCCGTCAGGCAGGTACTGGCATTGGGTGCGGTCAAGCCCCCGGATTATTCGGTCTTGTCCCAGGGAAATGCGCGCATCTGCCCCAAAGATTACAGTGCATGTCCTTGTTTTGTCACGAAAGCTTAATGGCGAAGGGCTAGGATGGCGTTAGAGGGAATGCCATATGAGCCTTGTACCTGGAGTGATGGAAGCCGTATCGAAGGAAGAAAACCGGGAAACGGACCCGGTGTTGTCGCGGCTCGATAAATTACAGCAGCAGATTGAGCGGATGCAGCAGCAGATGCGCCAGGCGCTCTACGATAAGGGCGAGCAAGACCCGCGTCTGCAGACCTATCAGGTGGATGAATGGCGGGATATCGGAACCTATCAGGTGAAGCCGCTTGTTGAAGCCATGCTCGGCAGCGCGATTGCCGAGGCGACCGACGGAAAAATACCCGAGGGTTATCATTACGCCAAATGGACCGACAGGACCATCGTGCTCGCCAGAACACCCCATTACGAATATGACCCCGCCCATCCGGAACGGGTGGAACAGGTCATCAAGATTCGCGGTTATTTCAACGAACCTGAACAGAACAAGCATTTGCTGGTGCCGGACGATGAGCTGCTGCTGGGCAAACTGGGCGCCGGATTCCGTCGTGGTTTTGGCAAGGATGCAAAAGTTTTCCTGACGCACGAACCGCGCGGAGATGACCGGATGCTCGGGTTGCCGGATATTCTGAAACTTCGCGGCGAGGTGCTGCGCGACGGATTCAATCCCTGGGACGTGCATCCCTATAATGTTCAGCGCGTGCGTGGCGAGGTGAAGATCATCGACCAGGATGCGCTTCTTCCCTTGGAGAATATGTTCAAGACCCTGGGTGACAAACCCGTCACCGATCCCGACAAGCGACGGGAACATATCATGCGTGAACTTTTCTTCGGTCCGCTGGAGATGTCCAAGGCGCATATGAAGCATTATTCGTCTGACGAAGTGGTGGCCACGCTTGTTACCTGCAGCATGGTGATGCGCGCGATGCGGGATGCGCTAGGCCTTTCACCGGAAGAAGTTTTGGCATGCGAGCAGAAGCTGGAACTGTTCCTGTTTGACGCAGGCAAGAAAGCCGGGGTGAGTTTGACACCGGATGCCATCCATAAGCTTGCGGGCGAGGCTTCTTACGGCACCCTGCAGATGGCGGCGGAAAACCTGAACGACCTGCTGCTGACGCAACGGGCGAAGGAAAGCGCGCTGGATATAGGCAACCTGATCGAAGCATCCTCCCGCGATGCGGATGACCTGGCCATCTGGGCCAAGGGGCAGGTTCAGCTTCCGGTGGCTGCATAACAAACAACCGGACAATTGTATGTGAAACGGCTATAAGGCTCGTAACGGAGGGCTGCATGGAACCGTATCTTATCTGGAAATGGCTGCATATCGTGAGTTTCACCTGCTGGATGGCGGCGATGTTCTATCTGCCCAGGCTGTATGTTTACCATGCCGGTGTGGCGGAGGGATCGGAGGCATCCGAACTGTTTAAGGTGATGGAACGCCGGTTGCTGAGGTTCATCTGCAACCCGGCCATGATTCTGACCTTTGTGTTTGGGGGATTGCTGCTCCATGCCAACCCCGATGCGATGCATCAGGGATGGTTTCACGTGAAATTTACGCTGGTTCTGATCCTGTCGGGGTTTCATGGCGCATGTTCGCGCTGGAGAAAGGATTTCGACAAGGACGCCAACCGGCGCAGCCAGAAATTTTACCGGATCGCCAATGAGGTGCCGACGTTACTGCTGATCGCCATTGTCTTTTTGGCGGTATTAAAGCCGTTCTAACGGATTTTGCTTGCCAAGATTCTTTTGCATGGCTAAAGCGTAATCGTGCTGTTCAGCATTGTTTGCGCCCCGTGAGGCGCCCTA
Organism: bacterium; assembly: GCA_016124905.1. Classification (NCBI taxonomy): domain Bacteria; species bacterium. The sequence continues at coordinate 15,972 of WGMV01000004.1, read as the reverse complement.
ATCCCCACGTAATGATACATAAAAATCTCTTTGGGAATTCCCTATGAAAATTCAAGAATTGAAGCGTAAGGCCCCGGGCGAACTGTTCGCCATGGCCATGGAATGCGGCGTGGAAGACGCCAGCGCCATGCTGAAACAAGACATGATCTTCGCCATTCTCAAGGCCCGGGCGGAAGCCGGTGAGCCGATCCAGGCCGAAGGGGTGCTGGAAGTGATGCAGGACGGGTTCGGCTTTTTGCGCTCGCCCGAGGCCAATTACCTGCCGGGCGCCGATGACATTTATGTGCCGCCCTCCATCGTTCGCAAGTTCGGTTTGCGCACGGGTGATACGGTGGAAGGCCCGATTGTTCCGCCGGTGGGTTCCGCCCGCTATTTCGCCATCGAGGAAGTGCGCGCCATCAATTATGACCCGCCGGAGAAAAGCCGCAACAAGGTTGCCTTCGACAACCTCACCCCGCTTTATCCAGAACAGAAAATCAAACTGGATTTCGACGATCGCGGCGATAAGAAAGACCTTTCCACCCGCATCATCGATCTGGTGTCGCCGCTTGGTAAGGGCCAGCGGGCGCTGATCGTAGCGCCTCCCCGCACGGGTAAAACGGTGCTGCTGCAGAACATTGCGCATGCGATTACGGCCAACCATCCCGAGATTTACCTACTGGTACTCCTGATCGACGAGCGACCCGAGGAAGTGACCGACATGGCCCGCACGGTGCGCGGCGAGGTGGTGAGCTCCACCTTCGACGAACCGGCGGCGCGGCATGTGCAACTGGCCGAGATCGTGATCGAGAAAGCCAAGCGCCTGGTGGAACATAAGCGCGATGTGGTGATTCTGTTGGATTCCATCACGCGCTTAGCGCGTGCCTATAACACGGTGGTGCCCTCTTCCGGCAAAGTATTGACCGGCGGTGTGGATGCCAACGCCCTGCAGCGCCCGAAGCGCTTTTTCGGCGCGGCGCGTAACATCGAATTTGGCGGTTCGCTGACCATCATCGGCACCGCGCTGATCGAGACGGGCAGCCGTATGGACGAGGTGATCTTCGAGGAATTCAAAGGCACCGGCAACAGCGAGATCGTGCTCGACCGTAAACTGGCCGACAAGCGCGTCTTCCCGGCGATCGACATCAACAAATCCGGCACGCGTAAGGAAGACCTGCTGGTGGATAAGCAGATCCTCACCAAGATGTGGGTGCTGCGCCGTATCATGAACCCGATGGGCACGGTGGAAGCCATGGAATTCATGCTCGAGAAGATCAAAAAGACCAAGAATAATGATGATTTCTTCGAGATGATGAATAATCCGAGCGCGGCGGCCTAGATTATAGCATTGTATCTCAGGCGGTTAGCTGTTTGTCATAAAAACGTCATCATGCGTTGCCACATTTCCTAAAAACATACAGGGAGTGTAATATGCAGGATGGTGACATTATCAAGCGGTGTGCCCGTAATGATTGGGAGCTCGTCATCAGCAATGATGGAGCCAGGGATTCGTTTTTTCATATTGAAGAGTCGGTGCTGAATTCTGAAGATGTTGACGCGTTGTGTGCAACTGACCAGACCGTACTGCTTCTCAATAACGGACGGTTTGAGCTGAGGGCGCTGGCAGGTTCGGAGCTGGAAAAGGCGATTCGCGCGCGCATGATCATGTCCTTTCAGGAATATGATTTGGCATTTACGGATTTTATGGATTCCATTGCCCCTATTCTCTCTCAGGCATGGCTTACGTTGATGCCACCCGACATTGATCCCACGAAGCAGACATTGGCCGAACTTGTTTCTAAAAAAGCTTTTCCATCTGACCTTTTAAGTGAGAATGAATGGGCGTTATTGGCTGGAGCACATTATGCGGGCCTATGGAAAAAGATTGATGAAAAGACATTTGAGCCATGGAGTTTTCGACGGGAAAATGCGCGCGCCGTGCTTCTAGAAAGCCCTGAATTGTGGGTGCCGGCTCATCTGCGTCAGCTGCCAGATGATAATGTTGTTGGAACGATTGGAAATGATCTTGCTCGAGAAGTGGCAAATCAAATTCTTGTCGCCTGAACCTCGCTGTCACGCATTTGTCATGGAGGCATTCTAGCCTGAGCTGCCGATGGAGTTTGACATGGCCGCAGCACAGGCAGATGCACAGGTTTCTTCCCTTTCCCAGCACGAGAATGAACGCGCCACGGCAGCGGTGAAGGTGATGGAGGCGCTGGCGGCGCATGCCTTCACCATTCCGGAGCTGGCCGATGTTTTCCATTACCGCGTGGAAACGCGGCGAGACATTGTGCTGGATGAAAAAGGGCTGGTGGTGCGCGACCATCAGGGCAAGCCGGTGCCCGGGGTGCGGGTGTTCGGAAACCCCTATGCCGGGGCGGCGCAGACCATCGGCATTCTCGGCATGACGCACGGTAACGAGCCGGTAGGGCTGGTGGCGGTGGAGGTGCTGGAGCGGCTGCAGGAGGCGGGCTTTCTGAACCCGCAGGCGCGGGTGCTGTTTGCTCTCGGAAATCTGGGCGCGGCGCATGAATATTTCCGGCATTACGACCCGGCCATTCCCTCCGCCGCACGGGTGCAGTATCGCGGCGGCAGCGCCAGCACGCAGTTGAACCGGCTGGCCGAAAATGTGACGACCGCCCTCCCCGCAGAAGATGCGCCGGAGGATTTTGTGCGCGCCTACCGGCTTGGTCGGGTGCTGCCGCTGATGCAAAAGGCGGGGCTGGATATGCATTCGCTTTCGACCCCTTCCGTTCCGTATGTGATTGCGCATCGGGCCATGACGGAAAGCGAGCTTGCGCTATTGCCGGGCATGGGCGTGAACCATATCGCCCAGACCCAGCCGGGGCTGTTCTCCGCCAAATTGCTGGCAGATTTCGTGGGTACGGATGAAACGTCGGTGATCGTGGTGGAGCATGGTTTCCATGAAACGCCCGCCACCTTCACCGCAGCGGTGTGGAGTGTGCTGACCTATTTGCGTCATGCGGGCGCGCTGACGAAGGAGGCGGAACGGGCATTCGACCAGTTGCGGGCTCCCCTGCTTGAGCAGAAGGACATCGATTTTTATCAGGGGGTTGGCTCTACTTTTCATCCGGCATTTTCGCCGGTGGGGCAAGAGTCGGTAAAGTCGGCATTGCTGGCGGATGATTACCTGCTGTTGCCGGGCGATGTGCGCACCAAGCCGGAGGCGCATAAACCCTTGCAGGGGCTGCTGGCGCGGCTCAAGGCCATGCCCACGCAGGAACGTAAACGCTGGCTGGAGGCCCAGCAGGGCAACCCGGAATATGGCGCGTTTTTCAGCCCTATCCGTAATTTCGACGCATTCCATAAAGGGGATGGGTTTGCCATCGGCATTGAAACGGGGCATGTGCTGCGGGTCGAGCAGGAAGGCCATATGATTCTGGCGCCGGGATTTCCGCTGGTGCCGAAAGACTTTCCCGAAGTGATCAGCCTGATTACCGAACCGGCCAGAAGGCTGGAATTTCCGCAGCGCGAGAAGAAGGAGCCCGGAGAGGCTATTTTAAACTCCATTCCGCCACAACAGGGTTTGCGGCAGGCTGGATAGAAGCCAGCATGGAAAAGCCTTAAACATTAATGGCTTATCAAGGGGCAGGTGGAGAGCTGTGCCGCCTCCCGAGCTGCGCCATTAATGGTTTTGGCGCTGTTTTTACACTTTGCTGCAATAAAAGGTTAATTCAGGCGTGATAAATTAATGCCATGCCGGGAGACGTGCGTGCATCGTTGGATGCGCTGGTAATCAGCGCCAGGGAACAGGGGATTCTGCCCGCCAAGGGTGAATCGCCCCTGGATGCCTATCAGGGGCAGTTTCAGTATATTTTCGCCACCAACGTGCGTACGCCGCTGCGTGATATGATTCTGGCACTGGGGGCAGAGCCCGATGCGACAAAACGCCAGGAATATCTGGGCCAGATTGTGCAGTTTGTGGATGAGGTGGGAACGGGCCAGGCGGGCGTGTTCGGCACCGGAGACATGGCTTCGGCAAGGGCTACCCTGCTGATGCTGGGCAATTACGTTGCCCTGACCGGCGACACGCAAAGCGTGAGCGCCTGGTATGAATATGGCATCAGCGACGGCGTTACGGCAGGGATGCCTGCCGATACGGCCTATGGCATGATTTTTTCTGCGGCGCTGGCGGTGGAGCGGGACCCTTCCCTGCTGACGGCCTATGGAATGGACCAGCAGACCTATCTGCAATATCTCATCACCTCACTTGGCTTGCCACCGGAAACGGGCTTTGAAGCCGTGATGGCGGCGGATGTGTATCATGCGGCGGAAAGCGGCACGCCGCCGATTGCCGTACCGGCCGTGCCACCTTCTCCAGAGGCTTTGCCGATCACCCGCGCCAGTGTGGCGGCGTGGATCACCACACCCGCTATCGCCCCTGTTTACGACCGGCAGTCGCAAAACCCGGAAAACCCGGTGGTGCGGGCCGGTGTTTTTTACGGCCAGAACCCGATGATCGACTGGGGGCAGGCCATGGCATCGGCCCATGTCGCTACGGGCGGGTTCAACCCCCTCACCTCACGGTTCTGGGGGCAACCGGCGGAATCTGGCGTGCTGGTGCAGGCGGCATCCATCACGCCGCGCTACCGGCCTGATTTGCCCGAGGGCGTGGAAGGCGCCGGGCCGCTGTATGATGCCTATAATCCGCGCTTCCGCCCGCAGGTGTGGGAAGTGATGAGTATTGTGCAGGTGGAGGACCCGTTTTCGGATACGCACGGGGCTGTGCTGCGTCCGGGGGCCGTTGCGCCGTTTTTGCCGACCGGGGGTGAGCCGCTTTACCTTTATGATACGAATATGCCGCCCGATGGCACGGCCGGGGAAGGGTTGGCGCGGACCGATACGGGCAATGACGGGTTTGGGCTGGATAACCTGAATGAGCTTTTCCCCGCGGGGAGGGAGCAATACTGGCCCCAGGTGATTTTGTACCAGAATGACGTGACGCCCGACGGCCAGCTGTTTCGTGAAGGCATGGACGGAGCCGCCGACATGTATAGCGCTGTGTCCGGACAGAATGGTTACCTCATCGATACGCCGGAAAAATTCAACGCCTATATGGCATTTTTGCAGGGCGGGCCTGATGCATTGCCGCCGCAGGGGTTTGAGCCCCTGCCCCCGATCATCCCGATAGGGCTATTTGCCACCGAAGGCGACCGTGTGGTGAATGATTTCGCCAAGCTGACGCGGTTCAACGACCGTATCTATACCAGCAACATGACCGGCGAGCCCATGACCATGGATCAGATGCTGGCCGATATTCCCAACGGCTGCAAGATTGCGGCCGGCGGCATCATCGCCATGGTGGCGCAGCGCGATGAGGGCGGGAACATCTTGCATGATGAACACGGCAATATCGTTTTGCGTGAAGATGCCGCGGCTATCATGGCGAACATGACGGCCATGGGCTATAGTTGGGGGTGCCAGAAATCCATCGGCACATATGAACTTGCGATGGCCATCATGCAGGAGCAATGCGTGATGCCGGACGGCAGCAGGCCGGATACGGCGCAGATTTTCGGCCAGAGCAATGTGGTGATCATCGGGTCGGCCAGTTTGCCGGTGGCGGATGCGCCGTATAACACCTATGCCGTCATCAACAGTCAGGATAACCTGGTAGGGGAATTATGCGGCATCGATAATCCCGAACTGGCGGATGTGGCGGGCACAGAAGGCTATGAGCATTTTCACCCGGTGATGGTGAATTTCGGCCCTCCCCCGGGCACCCTGACCGATAACGGAGCCATGCATGGGCATGGATTGGATCATTACCTGGATGCGGTGACGACCGAGCAGCCAATCGTGTTGACGCGAAGCCTGGTAAATGGCGAGGTGGGTTATACCAACACGCGTGATTTGTGGGAAAGCGGTGAAGCCGCGCCGACCTATACGGTAAACCAGATTCTAGAAAGCGGAAGCCCTGAGCTGATTGCCGCTTTGGCGCGTACGCTCATGCCGGAAGAAATCGGCTCCGTGTTCAGCGCGCTTTCCGCCGAACAGGTGACGCAGTTGCTCGGCAGTCCCGAATTTCTGAATAACCTGCCGACCATGACGCGCGATACGCTGATGAACGAGCATTTCGAGGGATGGGCCGTCGGTCGCGGGTATCAGGGCGTGCGCGAGATGGTATCGGATGTCGTGATGGACCCGGTGAATGGATTTGGACGCGAGGGGATGATCGAACTTCTCATTGGGCAGCCGCCCGTTGGGGGAGATTCCTATATGGCGGAGGTTTTGGCAGAAGCCTTAAATGCCAACCCTGCGCAGGCGTTTGCGTTCTTTTCCGCTTTGCCTGCGGAGCAGCACCTGGCCCTGCTGGAAAACCCGGTGGTGATGCAGAATCTCGACGCGCCTGCCCTGGGCAATATTCTGGGGGGCTATTACCAGATGCTTGCCACCAATCCAAACCTGGGATTCACCTTGGATGACGGCACCGGCCGCAGCGCGTATGACGTGATTCTCAATACCTATGACGACCTGATTCGCGCGGGGCGGGAACAGGGGCTGACCACCATCGTGCTGGATGACGGCAGCGTGCTTCAGGCGGATGCACTCATCGCGCAGCGCGACGTGCTGAACCAGGCGCGGCTGGAAGCCATGGCCGTCGACGGCATTGATAATGCGGAACGAGCCTTGATTGCGGAAGACGAGGGGCTGCAAGCGGCCGCGCTGCAGGTTATAAATATACCCGGTATGGATGGGGTGGTTGCCGCTCTGCAACAAAGCGGCATTCAGATTCAGGGAGATGCCCTGACCGTAGCCGCCGCTCCCACCGCCGTGGTGGCGCAGCCAGTGGAAACTGGGCCCGAGTCGCCCGCGCTGTAATCGTCATCTAACCGTCATGCAGGCATGCTAACACACGCCCATGACGACATTGCCCAAACATGCCCAGCCGTATGATACGGTTGAATTATGGACCGGTCTGGATGGTTTTGCCGAACATGCATTCGGGAAAATCATGCAGGCGATGCTTAATGAAGATGCCGCCAATATCCGCAGCGTGGAAACGGATAACGGCCATGAGCTACTGCTGCTTCCGGGTCGGCGAAGCTATCACGATGCGCCCATGTGGGAAGGCGAGGTGCATCTGCGCCCCAACGAAATGGCGATGCTTCGCTATTTGTGCGGTGAGGCCGAGGCGCTGGGGCCCGAAGTTACCCCCCAGCATGATGACCTTCTGTGGGGTGTAGCCCAGACCATTTATAACGAAATTGGCGTGCGCGACGTCACTGATTCGCCTCTGGGTGATGGACGGCAAGTTGCCCAGGTGACGATGAGCGCCTCCGCCATTATGGATTTGCAGGTGTTGACGCAGGCCAAGCTGGAGCATTTGCAGAACGCCAGAAACCCCAAAATCATAGATATAGACGCATGGTCGTAGAACATGACGGAGATTGGCTGGAGCCGGATGGTTTCGACCCCAACCTGGGCACGGACCCGCATGATTACAGCGCGGGTGACGACTGGCTGATTGAGCTTGGCAAGCTTGCGCATTGCGCGAAAGACAGGATGAGGCGCGACCCGCAGCGCGAGGATTGCGCCAGGTTCCATTTTGCCACCACGGTGCAGACGGCCGATATCTTTCTTCAGCTAGCGGGCTATTGCCTGGAGGATGGCGAGCTGGTGAATCATCCCGAGCAGTTGCGGAGCATTCAGGGTATTCATATTCATGATGCCGGGATCGGCGGAATGGATGAAGGCGGCTATATGAACGACCTAGCGGCAACATTGGATATTACCATGTCGCTCTATGCGGCCGACCGCCTGCTGCATTACGTAAAACAACAGCAACAGGCGGGCGGAAGTAAGAGCAAGAATTAGGCCGCCGCCGACCGGTGCGGCGGGTAATCGGTATAGCCTTTGGCGCCACCGCTATAAAAGGTGGGCTGGTCCGGCTGGGCCAGCGGCCAGTTGTGATGAAGGCGTGAGAGCAGATCCGGGTTGGCGATGTAGGGCGCGCCGATGGAAATCATGTCCGCCTTTTTCTGCTCGAGCGCCTGTTCGGCCCGTTCCTTCAAATAGCCGCCATTGAGCATCAGGACGCCCGTGTAGGCCTTGCGGATAGCGGCGCTGATGAGGGCGCTTTCTTCCGATTTGGATTCGACGATGTGAAGGTAGGCGAGCGGCAGGCCGTTCAGCATGGCGGCCGTCTGGGTGAAGGTGTCCATCGGGTTGCTGTCCTGCATGGAATTGAAGCCGTTGGTGGGAGACAGGCGCACGCCCACCTTGCCGTCGCCCCAGACGGCGATGGCCGCTTCCGTTACCTGTTTGAGCAGGCGATAGCGGTTTTCCACGCTGCCGCCATAGGGAGCCTGGCGCCGGTTGCTGCCGTCGCGCAGGAACTGATCCAGCAGGTAGCCGTTGGCGGCATGGATTTCGATGCCGTCAAACCCGGCCTTTTCGGCATTGGCGGCGGCATGGGCGAATTGCCGGACGATGCCTTCGATTTCTTCGTCTTTCAGTGCGCGCGGGGTCGGGAAATCCTGCATGGAATAATCGGCGGTCATTACCTGGCCGTCGGCGGCGATGGCGGATGGGGCAACCGGCGTTTCGCCCATCAGGCTGATATGGCCGATGCGGCCGGTATGGAAAAGCTGCATGAAGATGCTGCCACCCTGCGCGTGCACGGCATCCGCCACCGGTTTCCAGGCATTCACCTGCGCATCGTTCCAGATGCCGGGAATGTTGGGATAGCCGCTGCCCTGTTTGCTGATGGCGGTAGCTTCGGTGATGATGAGGCCGGCGGTGGCGCGCTGGGTGTAGTAATCCGCCGCCATGGCGGGCTGGATGCCGTCGGCATCCGCCCGGCTGCGCGTCATGGGGGCCATGGCGAGGCGATTGCTCAGGGTTTTTTCCGCAAGCTGGATAGGGGTGAAGAGAGCGGACATGGTTAGTTTCCTTTCACGGTGGGGAGATCGATCAGCACCAGCTCGGCATCCTCGCTGGCGGTGACTTCCAGTTTCGGCAGGTCGGCGATGGCGGCACCGTCACCGGCGTTCAAGGCGTGGCCGTTGCTGGTGACACTGCCTTTGGACACCAGCAGATAAGCCGCGCCTGTCAGGTTCTGGGTCAGGCTTTGCCCTTTTTCCAGCCGCCCGCCGAAAATGGCGGCATCGGCATGGATGGTCAAGGCGCCCTGCCCCTGATGTTCGGCAAAGCCGGATGCGAGCACCGGCAGGCCGTTATCGTTGGCATGGTCCGGGAAGTTACGCTGTTCCCAGCGTGGACGGATGCCGCGTTGGCGCGGATAGACCCAGATCTGATAGAGTTTAGTATCCTCGCTTTCCAGGTTATGCTCGGCATGGACGATGCCCGTGCCGGCGCTCATGACCTGGATTTCACCGGCGGTTGTGCGGCCGTTATTGCCCAAACTGTCCGTGTGGGTGATGGCGCCCTCGCGGACATAGGTGATGATTTCCATGTCCTGGTGGGGGTGCATGTCGAACCCGCCCCCTGCGCGCACGATGTCGTCATTGATGACGCGGAGCGGGCCGAGGCCCATGTGCCGGGGGTCGTGGTAATTGGCGAAGCTGAAGTGATAATGGGCGTTCAGCCAGGTATGTTCCATGTTGCCGAGGTCGTTGAAGCGTCTGACTTTAAACATATGACATCTCCTATTCTTTGATGCAGGCCGGGATGAAACGGTCAATCACCGGCAGGGATTTAAGGGCATAGGCGCCAGAGCCGAGGAGGCTCACGATGGTGGCGTGCGCGGCCAGGTAGAGGGGGAATTCCCAGCCGCCGCCCTGGTTGGAAAAGAGCCAGCCATTGCCGCTATGCGCCCAGATCGCCCCGAGTAAAAGCGGCAGGGTAAGCAGGCTGGCCAGGCGGGTGTACAGGCCCAGAATCAACGCGCCGCCGCCGACAAGCTCCCCGAACATGGTGAGATAGGCGGCCGCCGGTGGAAGACCGAGGCTGGCGAAATAACCCACCGTGCCCGGCACCGTGAAAACCAGGACCTTCATCAGGCCATGGGAAAGCAACAGGCCGCCAAGGCTGACGCGTGCCAAGGTGGCGCCGAGTTCCTGAGTGTTGGTAACCTGAGTGTTGGTAAATGGCATGGGAATCTCTCTTGGTGTGTTTGATGGGCTCACCATAACATATTCAGTTTTGATGATAATCCGCTTATATGGAAGAGGATTGATTCCCGTTTGTTATTAATCTAGGGTGAGGAATGGAAGATTTCTCATCCTTGGCGGCGTTTGTGAGCGTGGTGCAGACCGGCGGATTTGCTGCCGCTGCCCGCGCGCTGGGCATTACCGGCCCGGCGGTGACCAAGCAGGTGCAGAAGCTGGAGGAAGGGCTCGGCGTGAGGCTGCTGAACCGCACGACCCGCGCGGTATCCCTGACGGATGAGGGGGCGCTGCTTTATGAGCGCGCGCGCCGGCTGCTGGAGGACTGGCAGGAGGCCGAGGCGATGGTGCGCCAGTCCCGCGTGGTGCCGAAGGGGCGGCTGAAAATCGGCGCGCCCATGAGTTTCGGCGTTCAGTATCTGGCGCCGGTGCTGGCGCGGTTTGCGGCGGCCTACCCGGACGTGAAGCTGGATGTGTGTTTTGAAGACCGTATGATGGATGTGGTGGAGGAAGGGTTCGACCTGGTGATCCGCATCAGCGCGCTCAAGGATTCCCAGTTGATTGCCCGCAAGCTGGCCCCTTGCCCGCTCGCCTGGGTGGCCAGTCAGGCCTACATCATGCAGCACGGCACCCCTACCCTGCCCGAGCATCTTACGCAGCACCGGCTGATCGAATACAGCAAGCATGGCGGGGTGTTTTCCTGGAGTGCTGCCAAAGGCGAAGAGCAGCAGCAATGGACCTTCGCCTCCGTCATGAAGGCCGATAATGCCGAGGTGATGCGGGCGGCGGCGGAAGAAGGCATAGGCCTGACTCTTCTTCCACGCTTTGCCGTGGCCGATGCCCTGGCGCAAAACCGGCTGGTAGAGGTGCTGGGCGACTGGCAGACCACGCCGGAGCGCTGCATTTACGCCCTGTTTCCCGCCAACCGGCATTTATCCGCCAAGGTCAGGGTGATGCTGGACTGGCTCGTGCGCGAGCTGGTGCCCGTTATTCCGGCCTGAGCGTCATCATCCTGACATGAAACAGAGGCATAAAAGCTCGTCACGGAAGCGGAAGGGCTTGTTATGGCACGTCATATTTATGTGAATCTGGCCAATGGGGCTGTGGATGAGATCATTCATCAGGCGCATTGGGAAATTGCGCGTGTCAATCCGCTGGCGTTCCACGGTATTATTGAAGAGCACCCGGAAACCGATGCCCTGAATCGGCTGGATGATGCGTTGCTGGCCTTATTGGATAAGGGGGAATATCGGCAGGAAATCGACACACGCCTTGAGCAGGGCGATGTTCTGACCATCGGTTTCGGACCGGACCAGTTAAGGCTTTTGTTGGGGGCGGTGATTGCTACCGATAAAACAGGCGAGAATGGGCTGCCCGTCTATGCTCAAACGGGCCTGTCGCAGGATGTGACCCTGTACGGGCACTTGAACCGCCTCATTCGCATTACAAACCTGACGGAGAAACCGGATGCCAGTTTTGAGGGAGGCCGGGCAGAGAATGACGAGATGCTTGCGCTGATAGAGCAAGCGCGTGGCGCCATGGAAAGTCTGTTCGCTAAACTGGCCATGCGAGGGCTGAATGCTGATAATTTCCATGAGCAATTAGAAGACCAGCTGCTGAGGCTTTTTAATATCGATCTCGGGCATGACCGGCAGAGGCCCGTAACTATCACCATTCCGCCCCTGGGGGAGTGGGACAGCGCCGCCCCATTCGCCGAAGTGAGCATGACCTGCGGCGAGCCTGAGCGGCTTTGGGCCAATATCGCGGGAAATATGAGGGGGCACGTGTCTCATGTATCAGGCATTGAAGAGCAATGCGGGGCGGCTGAAATGCTCGTGTTCAACCGTAATCCCGATGTACCCGACACCACGATTTCGGTCGTGGTGAAAAACGCCCTCACCCATCTGGCGGACCAGCTTGCGCGGAGTGAGTGATGGGCTTGCTGCGCGATGAAATGAACGCGCGCGTTCGCGACCATCTGGACTGGTTTGCCAGCCGTGGGGCTTATGACGGCAAAGGATGCATGGAGAAACTGTGGCGATGGGTGGAAGATGACCCCTATGCCATGGATTTTCTGTTTCACGGCGTGGATGAAGACGGAAGGCAAGTGTGGATGCCGGAGCGGTGGACGCATCCCGAGGGAATCGCCGTCCTGCTGGGTGGCGATACGGAGATGCTGGCGAACGCACCCGAATCCGGAGAAAGACGCGAGACCTATCTTCGCTATGTGGCGGAGGGACAGGCACGTCACTTTGTCGCGGGCATCCCTGCCCTGCTTGAGATGGACCGGCTGACGACCCAGGGCAATATGGCAAGCAGCATGGTCGATCTCCAGACGCTTCAGTATGTGAACAGGCATCGCCGCATCCCGCAGGACGACCAGCTTGCCGGGATGGCGCAGCGGGAGGAAATGTCGCCGTGCCTGGCGGAGCTGGCATGTGAGCTGGAGCAGGTTTTTCTGAAGGGCCATGGGTGTTTTCCTCCACTGGAAGAGCGTATCGGCGATATTGAGCATATCCAGCTGAGCTCGATGGAGATGGACCATGATTTGCGCCGCCTTCATGCCGCACGAATGGAGCCGCAGCGAGAACAGCTGGAGCCGCTGGCGGATGTGATCATTCAGCGGCTGCCGCAGCTTGCCGGTAACCGTGACCTGCTGATCTCCCAGCTGGTGTTTGCCGCGAATCTTTCCGCCGCCGATCATGCCATGGAGGCGTGTTACCGCCAGCTGGAAGAGGCGCACGGTCAAAACCCCGACGCATTCAATTATCTCTCTCCCGGCGTGACGCACATGGCCTTTCCTTTCCGGGAGGCGATGTATGGCGTGGCCTATGGCGAGGCGCGTTATCACCCCGCGCATGGCGAGGCCTCGGGCAATGCCTGGACAGAGGCCGGAGGGCAATGTTACCTGACGGCGGAAAGCTCCATGCAACAGCGCATCGCGGATTTCAGGCGGCGCTTTTGTGGCGAGATTGCAAAAGCGAATGGCGATGTGTTCTGGGGGCGCACCCATGTCGGCGCCAGCCTGCAGCGGACGGATGCCGACGATAGTCTGAGCCTGAATATCGAGGGGGATTTCAACCCGCTCACTCAATGGATGGCAGGCGTGATGACGGGCATTTCCATCCGGTTGGGAGAGCGCAATCCGGAATCACACGGGGATGTTGCCTGGTCTCCCAAGCGCTATGATTCCCTGAAGCAGCATATTGACGCTTTTACCGGGATCGGCAGCGGTTGCCAGCCTACCCATTTCGAGTGGCGCAATGTCATGACGCCGGATGATTTCGCCTTGCTCTATCCGCGCCTGGCGGCTGAGGGAATCGATCCGTATGAATTCGCCACCATGGAATTGCTGGGCGGGATGCGCCACTCCATCAACCGGCTTGTCACGCGGTTTGCTACGGTGGAGGAGTTCACCCATCATAACTGCGCCAGGCCCTATTTTGAGCTGCTTTTCATCGGGCCGGACCAGGCTCCAGAATATGCGGGCGGCGATGCATCCTGGCAGAGGGCCTTGTATGGGAATGGAGAACTGGCGAGCTATGTGGCGACCCGCATGCGGCCCGCCATCATGCAGCCCATCCTGGATGAAATCGCGCGTCATGCGCCGATTGAGCTGCGATAGAATCAAGACGGCTTAACCGAAACGGCCTTTGATATAGTCCTTGGTTTTTTTGTCTTTGGGGCTTTCAAATATATCGTCCGTCGGGCCTGCCTCCACCAGATGGCCCATGTGGAAGAAGGCTGTTTTTTGCGAAATGCGTTTTGCCTGGCTCATAGAGTGGGTGACGATGGCGATGGTGTAACGGTGGCGGAGTTCCTCGATCAGTTCTTCCACCGTGGCGGTGGCGATGGGATCGAGTGCGGAGCATGGTTCATCCATCAGCAGCACTTCAGGGCTGACGGCAATGGCGCGCGCGATGCAGAGGCGCTGCTGCTGACCGCCGGAAAGGCCTGTACCCGGCGCCGTGAGGCGGTCTTTTACCTCATCCCACAGCCCTACCCGCTTCAGGGATTTTTCAACGATGTGGTCGAGATGCGCCTTGTCCTTGAACAGGCCGTGGATGCGCGGGCCGTAGGCGACGTTGTCGTAGATGGATTTGGGGAATGGGTTAGGCTTCTGAAACACCATGCCCACGCGCGTGCGAAGGCGCACCACGTCTGTTTCCGGCGCGTTGATGTCGAGCTCCTTGTCGAGCATGATTTTGCCTTCCACGCGGCAGCCGGGGATGGTGGAATTCATGCGGTTGAGGCAGCGCAGGAAGGTGGATTTGCCGCAGCCGGACGGGCCGATGAGCGCGGTGACTTTTTGCGAGGGGATGTTCAGGCTCACATTGTGGATGGCCTGTTTCTCGCCGTAGAACACGTTGACATGTTCGGCCGCAATGTGCCCTATTTTCTTTTCCTCTACCATTTCGTTTCAAACCTTCGGCGGATGGTGGATGCGATGGCGTTCATAACAATCAAGATGCCAAGAAGCGCCAGAATAAGCAGGCATGTTTTGTCGGCGAATGCGAGCTCGGGACTGTCGGACCAGAGAAAGATCTGCACCGGCATGGCGGTGGCGGGATCCAGCGGCGAAGTGGGCGTGCCGGCGATGAAGGCGACCATGCCGATCATCAGCAGCGGGGCGGTTTCGCCGATGGCACGCGCCATGCCGAGGATGGTGCCGGTCATGATGCCCGGCAGGGCCAGCGGCAGCACATGATGCAGCACCACCTGCACGGGGCTGGCGCCCAGCGCGCGTGCGGCGTCGCGGATGGAAACGGGCACGCTGCGGAGCGCCGTGCGGGTGGAAATGATGATGACCGGCAGGGTGAGCAGCGCCAGCGTCAGGCCGCCCGCCAGAGCGGAGGAGCGCGGCAGCTCCATCCAGTGAAGGTAGAGCGAAAGCCCCAGCAGGCCGTAGATGATGGAGGGTACGGCGGCCAGGTTGTTGATGGTGATTTCCAGCCAATCGGCGAAGCGGCTCTGGCCTGGAAATTCCTCAAGATAAAGTGCCGCCATCACCGCCAAGGGGAATGCCGTCAGCAGGCAAATCAGCACCAGCCAGAAAGAACCCACCAGGCTGCCCTGTATGCCCGCCAGTTCCGGGCGGCGCGAATCGGGTGACGTGAAAAAGGCCGTGTTAAAGTGCGACTCGATCAACCTGCGCGAGGCGAGCGTCTCCAGCCAGTTGATCTCCTTGTTCTTGAGGCGGCGCATGGATTCCGGCGTGGAGGAAGAAATGCGGCCCTTGAGGAACATGTCGGCATTGTCGGAAAGCGGCAATGAAAGTGCCCTCGCCTGCCCCAGCCAATCGGGATGTTTTAACAGCTCATGGCGTATTTCAATTTCCGCACCGCGGCTGATCAGCCCGCGCAGGCGGCGAATGTCGGTTGGGTCCTGCACATCGGGGAATACGGCCTGGATGGCTTCCCGCACGGCTATATCCAGCCGCGCCAGCCGCAGGCTTTCTTCCGTAACGGGAGCGGTGATGCCAAGCTTCGTTTCATCCAGCGAAACGGATAAAATGACATGGTGCTGCCATAGCGCCGGCCAGGCACGGGTGATCATGCTGCCAAGCAGGAGGATGAGCGCCAGCGCGGCAATGCCAAGCGACGCGAGGCCTAACAGGCGGAAGCGGCGTTCGCTGCGGTGACGGGAGGCCAGCCGCTTTTCCTGTTCCAGTTCAGCCGTGACCTGTGGGTTAGAAGCCATGGCGGTATTTCTTCACCAGTTTCAGGGCGTAAATATTGAAGCTCAGGGTCAGCAGGAAAAGCACCAGGCCCAATGCATATGCGGCCAGCGTTTTGGCGCTGTCGAATTCCTGATCGCCCACCAGAAGGGCCACCATTTGCGCGGTGACGGTGGTGACGGAATTAAGCGGATTGAAGGTGAGATTGGCGGCCAGACCGGCTGC
>WGMV01000003.1 GCA_016124905.1 bacterium | reverse complement strand
CTTCCAGCGCGGATAGCACGGAAATGGCCGGTGTAATGATGGAGTCCCCGTAAAAAAGCGCGGCTCCGGCCATGCCAAAGGTCAATATCCAGCCGCTTGATTTACCAAGCACATGCTGAGCCAGCGCCATAAGCGAAATAATACCGCCTTCACCCTGGTTATCGGCCCGCATAAGGATGACGATGTATTTGAGCGTCACGACGATCAGTAGGGTCCATAGCAGCAGGGACAGGACGCCCAGGACCATTTCGGGCTGTAGATTGCCGCCATCGTGCGTGGCTGCGATGATGGATTCGCGAAATGCGTATAAGGGGCTTGTGCCAATGTCGCCATACACGACGCCGACAGCACCCACGGTAAGGCCCATTAGCCTAGTCTTGTTCGAATTCGCGCTCATTCCCGCTCCGCCTGTTCAGGCAGTTAAATCACAATCGTCGTAGCAGGAAAAGAGTAAAAACCCTCTAAAGATCACTCCAGCGGGATCCACCATGCCGCCAGACCCAGACTGGCAATGGCCAGCATGGTGGCGCTGGTGCGCAGGGTGAAAAACCAGCGATTGATCAGGTTTCGGGACAGGCCCCAGGCATCGATGGCAAAAAACATGGTAAAGCACAGCGCCATGAGAAGGCACTGCAAGGTTTCATGCGTTGTTGGCCAGGGGGCGGGAAGCAGCAGCACCAGCCAGGCGCACAAGGGGGGCGCAATGCTGAGCAGGGCAAACCATTTTGGGCTGTTGGCGTTGTTCACGCCCAGCATCAGATGAATGGCGGCAAAGCTGGTGAGCGTTATGGCGGCATAAACCAACAACCCCTGCATGGCCAGCTGCGCATGCCAGTTTAAAATGACCAGGGCGCTGCATAGCGCAAAGGGAATGATTCCGCTGACGGCAAGCCAGCGTGTGATGGCGCGTTCCATGATGCTCTCCCTGACAAAAGCAATCTTGTTGTCCCGCCTGTGGAATTTCTTATTTTTTCATTAGAACGGGTCTAAATGTATAGATAACTAATGGTTGATTGTCAAAACTTATCCACAGAGAAAGCATGTTTATTTCACAAGAAAAACAACCCTATGTAGATATTGTATTTATACGGTGTTGAATTAAATTTCATGCCCGGCTTTGCGGCTTCTTTATAATCCATAGCCACTAAAGATTGGCTCGAAACCGTAATTAAAATAGCTCTATTTGTCGACACGTCATGGTAGATAGCTGAAATAAAAATTATAAAACGCTGTAAAATAGTCATTTTTTGCCTGTTGTTAATCATTCTACAAGCGCGCCATGTTAAAACAGAGAGTGGAGGCGTGTGTGCGAAGGCAGGTTTTTCGGTTTTGCGGGCTAATATTGGCAATGGCGATATGTTTGCCATGGCCCGCCCTTGCCTTGCCACAAGGAGGCAACGTCGCTGCCGGTAGCGCAACGATTGACGCACAGGCTAACCAGCTGAATATTCACCAGCAATCAAATAGGGCTGTGATTGACTGGCGGGCGTTTGATGTGAGATCATATGAAGCGGTGCGGTTTCATCAGCCAGGGCGCGATAGTTTGACCGTTAACCGAGTGAACAGCGCGCGCGGCAGTTTTATCGATGGCCAATTGACGGCTAATGGGCGCCTGGTCATTCTTAATCAGAATGGTGTGATGTTTGGCCCTAATGCCCGGGTGGATGCAAGTGGTATCGTCGCCAGCACATCCCGCGTGACCACGCAGGAGGCCATGAATGGCGGCCATTATACCGCCGGTAACAACCCCAATGCCCGGGTGGTGAACCAGGGGCGCATCACGGCACGTAATGCCGGGCTGGTGGGGCTGGTGGCCCCGCAGGTGGAAAACAGCGGGGTGATAGAAGCCCAGCTGGGCAGGGTTCAGCTTGCTTCGGGCAATAAATTCACACTCGATATGGCGGGCGACGGGCTTTTGAATGTGGCGATGGAAGGCAATGCGGTGAAACAGCTGGTCAAAAACCAGGGCACAATCGCCGCCGATGGAGGCAGCATTGCGCTGACCGCGGCACAGGCGCGCAACCAGGTGGACCGGCTGATTCTCAACCAGGGCGTTGTGCAGGCCAACCGTGTACAGCGGCGCGGCGGGGAAATCATCCTCAGTGCAGGGGGCGCGGGGGGGCGGATTGTACAATCCGGCAAGGTGCGCACGCGTGGCGCAACCCTGCAGGATAAGGGCGGTACCATTCGGGTGCTGGCCGAGGATATCGAGCTTTCCTCCGGTTCGTCGCTTGATGCGACGGGTCCCGCCGGGGGTGGTGTGATTCATGTGGGGGGCGGCAAGCAAGGGCGGGGTGAGCCGTTCAATGCAAAAAAACTTACCGTTCAAGCAGGTACCCGAGCGGACGCCTCCGCCACGTACAACGGGCATGGCGGCGAGGTGATCTTCTGGTCCGACGGTTATACATCCTATGAAGGCCATGCGGCCGCACGTGGGGGAGCGGAAGCTGGCAATGGCGGCTTCATTGAAGTATCCGGCAAAAACCACCTGGATTTTAATGGCACCGCCGATACAAGCGCTCCCCATGGCCAGACAGGTGATCTGCTCCTGGACCCGGGTGATATCATCGTCTGCCAATATGGCGCGAGCAGTGACGCGTCCTGCAACCCGAGCGGCGCGCCGGACCTTGTGGCTGCGGCGAATGTGTATGATTCGGCTTCCAATGCAACATCCTATGTAAATATCGGCGATGCAGCCACGGCAGGTACGCTGGTGAATCTTCTCAATGCCAGTAACGTCACCATTCAAACCAATGCCAGCGGGGCGGGCAATGGCGATATCACCATTGCCGACGCTATTTCCTGGACGGGGGCCACGCGTCTTACCCTCAATGCCCATCGTGACGTGGTGGTGAACGCTCCGATTTCAGGAACGGGGCAAACCTACACGGTTGGCCGGGATGTGGTGCTGAATGCTTCCATCTCTGATGCAGGTGCCAACTCCACCCTCATTATCCAGCCGAAGAACACCACGGGTAATATGAGCATCGGCAGCACTACGGCGAGCTTTAACATCAGCGCAACGGACAGGGCCAATATTGCTGCCGGGTGGAACACGGTTCAGCTCGGCAGCACGTCTTTTCTGGGTACGATTGATGTGGATGGCTGGAGCTATACGGGAGCGCTGAACCTTTATACCGGAAACGGCACCATCAATATCAACGGAACCATTGGCACCGGCAGCGGCAACATGACGATCAATACCCGCAACCTGACGGTGGCGGGCGCGCTGACGGGCACGGGCACGCTTACCTTCCAGCCGGATGCCACAGGCGTTACTATCGGTGTTGGTAATGGCGCGACCGGCGTGTTCAACCTGGATACAACCGAGCTCGGTTTCATCACAAACGGGTGGGGCAGTATCGTGATCGGCCGGACAAACGGGACCGGCGCCGTTGATCTGCGTGCTGCAACCTGGAACGATAATACCACCATCCGTACCGGCAATGCGGGGCTTACCGTGAATGGCGCGCAGGACGCCCTTACCAATAACCTCACGCTTTCTTCACGCACTATCAATGTTCTGGCTTCATTAACGGGCAGCGGCACATTGAGCCTGACGCCGGATACAAACAGTACGGTGGGCATCGGCAATGGTTCGGCGGGTGGGTATAACCTGACCGATGCGGAACTGGGGCTGATCACCAACGGATGGGGCAGCATCTCGCTTGGGCTTGCAGGCAACACAGGGGCGATGGATATCCAGGCCTATACCTGGAATGATAACGTAATCTTTCGCAGCGGCACGGGGGCCATCAACCTGAATGGCGTGCAGAACTTCCAGGGTAATAATGCCACCTTCAGCGGACGCCTGATGAATTTCAACCAGGACCTGAACGGTACCGGCACGCTTGCCATCGGCCCGGATGCCAACGTGGCGATGGGAATCGGTGACGGCCAGCCGGGAACCCTGCAACTGACCAATGCCAAGCTGGACCGTATCAAGGCCGGGTGGGCCACCGTGGTATTCGGCAGCACCTCTACCCTGGATTCATTGATGACGGTTGGTGCTTACACCTGGAACTATAACACGGACTTCCGGGTGGATGACAATAATGTGGTGATTGCCGGGGCGCAGAATGCGGGCGCGTATAACATGACCCTGCGTGCCGACCGGGAGATCCAGATCAATGCCGCATTGAACGGAACTGGTAATCTCACGCTTTCTTCGTCCAATGTGAGCAATAACACCATTATTGGCAGTGCGGCGGTTGCCGGCACAACGACGGTTTCAAACGCATCTCTGGATAATATTCAGCCTGGTTTTGCCAATATCTATATCGGCACAACGGGCGATACCGGAACCAAGACCTTCAATGCCGTGACCTGGAATACGCACCTGACCATCCGCAGCAGCACCGGCGTGGTGACGGTGAGCGGGGCGCAGAATACGGGCACTTACAATCTTACCATGGAGCTGGGTTCCAATCCGGCTATCAATGCGGCACTTACGGGAAGTGGCATTCTTTATTTCAAGCCGCTGGCCACCAATACCACCACCGGCCTGGCCGGGGGAGCGGGCACCATGGGGCTTAGCGTGGCTGAGCTCGACCGAATTACCGATGGATGGCAGGAGATTATGTTCGGCCGTGCCGACTCCACCGTGGCCATGGCGATCAACGCCTATTCCAACTGGCGGGACCCGGTGCATTTTTACACCAATACAGGTGTTATCACGGTAGCGGGCGCGCAGAATTTCAATGGTAATAACGCTACGTTCGAAACCAATTCCAACATGGCGATCAATGCCAATCTTTCCGGCACGGGCGTGCTTACCATCATGCAGGCCGCCACCAACGTGGCCATGGGGCTGGCCGGTGGCGCGGGTGCGGTTGCCATTGATGCAACCGAGCTTGGACGTATTCAGAACGGCTGGTCCGGCATTGTGTTTGGCAATGATGCCAGCGCCAGCCTGCTGACACTTAATAGCTTTACCACCTGGGCGGATGATGTGACTTTCCGCAGCGGGACTGGCGGCATTACCGTGGCGGGTGCGCAGAATTTCAACGGGAACGATGCCACCTTCCTGGCGGATGGGGCATTCAGCCTGAATGCCAACCTCACCAGCGCGGGGGGCGATTTAACCATGCGGCCGGTCAGTAATAACGTTACGGTCGGTCTGGCCGGGGGCGCCGGTACGTTCAATGTGGATGCAATCGAGCTTGCACGTATCCAGAGCGGCTGGGGCAGCTTGACGTTCGGCAATGCCGCCAGCACCGTTTCGCTGGAGATTGCGGGCTATACGGGCTGGAATGCGCCGGTTTCATTCGTTTCCGGCAGTGGTGGTATCAACGTTACCGGGGCGCAGAATTTCAATGCGAACAATGCCACATTCCAGACCACCGGCGATGTTACCATTGGCGCCAATTTGAGCGGTACAGGCACCTTAAGCTTTTATCCGGGGTCCATTACCACATCGGTTGGCATTGCAGGTGGAAGCGGCATCATGAATTTCAGCACCTCCGAGCTTGATGCCATTCAAGACGGGTTTTCGGAGATTATTTTCGGACGTAGCGACAGTACGGCCGCCATCCAGATCGGCGCATACAGCAACTGGAAGGACCCTGTGCGGTTTGTGCGGGCCGCGGCGGATGTGAGCAACCGCATCGTGCTGCTTGGCAACCAGGCGGCTGTGGCACTCAGTAATGCGGCGTTCCGTTTTACGGGGCCGGTGCTGTTGAATGCGGGCATCACGCTTGCTACCGATGGCGGCAACATTACGTTTAACAGCCTTGTGGATGGCGCGCAGGCGCTGGTACTGAACGCCAAGACGGGGCAGGTGACGTTTGACGATGATGTGGGAGCCGGTACAGCGCTATCCAGCCTTAGCGTGACATCCGATATCGTTTCCGACAGTGGGGATATTCGCACAACGGGCGATATTAACCTGGTGCCTTATACGGCCGGAAGCACCATAGGGCTGGCGGGGGGCGCCGGCAGCTGGCAGCTTTCGGCCGGGACGCTTGGAAGGCTGTATTCAGGCACGCGCGTGAGTATCGGCTCTTTATCATCGGGAGATGTGACCACGGGCGGTGCCATTTCCATACCTTCGCGCCTGCTTTTGCTCTCCGGCGGAACGGTGCGCCTGAATGGAAGCCTGGCAACCACGGGCAATGGCAACAGCCTGGTGATCGCCGCTTCCATTTTCGATAACCAGGCGGGCGCCGGGAGCCTTAATCCGGGTGCGGGCCGTTACCTGATTTACAGCGCAGACCCTGCTGATGACACGCGGGGTGAAAGTTCAGGCTTTGTAAAACGATATAACCGCACCTATGGCGGATACCCGCCGGGCTCGGTGACGGAAACGGGCAATGTGTTTCTTTACAGTATCGCACCGACGATTACGGTTTCCGCCAGCAGCGTCAGCCGGGAATATGGCGATGCCAATCCTGGTTTTACACCTTCCTACAGTGGATTCATTGACGGAGATACGGCTGCTACCGCCCTAACGGGCAGCGCCAGCTTCTCCACGGCGGCAACCAACTCTACCGGCATAGGTACGGCGGGTATCAACGCCTCCGTCAATACGCTTGTGTCGGATATGGGCTACAGCATTGTTTCCGCCAATACCGGCGTGCTGACGATCACACCTGCCACGCTGACGGTGACGGCGCAGAACAAGACGAAGGAATATGGCGATGCAAACCCTGCCTTAACGCTGGGTTTCAGCGGATTCAAGAACAGCGACACATCGGCCTTGTTCACAGGCTATACGCTTTCCAGCCTGGCGGATGCCACCACCGGCGTGGGAACGGAAGCCATTACACTTACGGGCGGCAGCGCAGGCAGCAATTACACCATCGTGCGGAATGACGGCGTGTTGACCATCACACCGGCGGTGCTGACGGTGACGGCGCAAAATAAGACCAAGGTCTATGGCGATGCTAACCCGGTTTTGACACTTGGTTTCAGTGGTTTCAAAAACAGTGACGGCGTCGGTCTTTTCACCGGCTACAGCCTCTCGACGGCAGCCAATGTCGGCACAGGGGCGGGGACTGCCGCCATCAGCCTTACGGGTGGCAGCGCGGGCGGTAATTACACCATTGTCCGGCAGAACGGCACGCTGACCATTGCACGGGCCGGTTTGAATGTGATTGCCGATAATGCCACGCGTGCGCAGGGCGAACCTAACCCCGCCTTTACCTACACCTTAAGCGGATTGAGGAATGGCGACCTGCCTTCGGTGGTGTCTGGTGTGGCGATGGGCGCCAATGCAGGCATTCATGCGGCTCCTGGTACTTATGTCATCACGCCTTCCGGAGGAACGGGCGGGGCGAACTATACTTTGTATTATGTAAACGGGGCGCTGGTGGTAACAGGGGTTGCTTCTCCACCGTCCGTGCCGCCTGTTAATGTGCCTGCGCCCGTGTTGAACGGCCTTACGCAACCGGCAGTCCTGACCCATCTGTTTGACATGTATCAGGATAATGACGGAGGTAATGCGGAATTATGGTGGCAAAACCCGGTTGGGCCCGCAACGAAACCATCCGCTATGGAATTCCACCCGACTATCCGTCCATTGCCGGGGTATATGGTGGAGGGATTGTTATACGTCGCCCCTGAAGTGCGGCACTATTTCAGCGTGAACGACAAGGAACTGCCGGTTCCGGAGCGCCGCCGCCGCGTGATCACTGGTTGACCTGTCGCCGCAAATGGCTTAGCCCCTAGAGGAATGAAGGGGAGAGCATCATGGATAAAAGCCAACGGAACTTAATTCTTTTTGCGCTGTTCATGGGGTTTTTCTGGATGCTTGCCGGGGCGTTCGGCGCGCATGGCATGTCGGTGATGAAGCCGGCGGCATGGCTTAGTTTCTTGATAGCGTGGATGGTGCATGCCGTCCATGTGCTGGCGGCCTTACAGGTGGGCTTTCATGTAAATGCTTTCCGAAGCAGAAGGCTGGCGCTTGCAGGCGGCTGGCTGATTGGCGGCGCCGGAGTGCTGTTTGCCTCCAGCATTTATGTTCGTCTGTTTTTCTTATTCTCGTTTGGTCCGCTGATTCCATTTCTGGGCCTGCTCGGCATGGCGGGGTGGCTGTTAACTGCCTTCGCGTTGCTGCGCAAGTGACTGGACAGAAGCGTGCGGCATGATTATATAACGGTGTTTATTTAGGGATGTTACATGGCCCGCCGTAATGATCACCAGCCGGAACAATTGCGCGAAATGGCCATTGAGGCTGCGCAGCGCCTGCTGACCGAAAAAGGCGCCAAGGCGCTTTCCATGCGCAATGTAGCCAAGGAAATTGGCTACACGGTCGGTACGCTTTATCACTTATTTCAGGATCGGGATGATTTGCTGGCGCAGGTGCAGCTCCATACGCTTTCGCTGCTACATGAAAAGCTGGCAACGGCGGCGATTGCCGGAAAACCGCCACGAGAGGCGCTGTTTACCCTGGCGCAGACCATGCTTGGTTTCATTGCACAATATCCAGGCCTGT
Organism: bacterium; assembly: GCA_016124905.1. NCBI lineage: Bacteria > bacterium. The sequence goes on along the minus strand of WGMV01000003.1, from coordinate 58,222 downwards.
GGCAGGCATGGATGGAGTTTCGCCCGAAACCCGGCCTGACGCTGCCGGAAGCCTATCAGCCACTGTTGGCATCCATTTTCGTGCCGTTTGAGCAGGTGCTGATGCCAATTCTCGGAAATGACCCCGAGCGGGCGGGGGTGGCGGCGCGGGTGCTGTGGTCGGGCATCTATGGTATTGGCCATTTGAGCCAGGGGCACAAGCTTGGGCTGAAAGGCGCCAGCCAAGTGGCGGAAATGATCGTTTCGCTGATAGATGCCTATCTGGCCGGGCTTTTGCAGAAGGCCGCACGCTAGCCATTTGCAACTAATTTCACATCCGATCCAATCTTGGCACGTTCATTGCTTATATCCCTTCATAAGAGAAAACGGAGGGAATATGCCCGGCGAATATGTTCAGGAAAAAACGAAACGCGTAATTAATGTCAAGGCGTTAGGCTTGGCGGCGCATGACCGCCGCTACCGCTGCATGGGTGAATGGGACCATTTGTGGAAAATTTCCAACCCGCATGCGGAAACCGTGCTGGTGCGGCTGGCTCACCGCCGGGGCGGTAAAAAAATAGTGGCCACCTATATTCTGGCGCCCCATCACAGTATTTTCTTTATCGCGCCGGTGGAAAGCGGCAGTTTGCAGCTGCTGGTCGGCGCCGAACATGTGCAGGAAACCCCGACGAGCCATGATATTGCCGATGCCATCAGCCTGCTGAAGGAAGGGTTTACCGATAAAACCTGCCTGCATTACCACAATGATAACCTGGTGGGTGTGCGTTACGACGGGAAGCAGTTTACGTACCATTATCATCATGAAACGGCGCTGGAGAATCATGCCGCCGCAGATAAGGCCTATGCGCCTGTTCTTCCCCATGGCGTTGACGGTATCACCGCCGCTGCCTGACTTGCCACACAGGCCGGGCTTCGTTAGGTTGCCCTTGTAATTGCAGGGGGGACGTTCGTGGAACATTTGCTGGTGCTGGATATTGAAACCATACCGGATGCCGAGGCGGCAAAAGGTTTGATAGGGCTGGAGTCAGCCGATCTTTCCGAACAGCGCAGGGCGCTGGAGGATTATCACCTGAAAGCGACGGACGGAAAGAATGCTTTTTTGCGCCAGCCTTTTCACAAGGTGGTGGCCATCGGCATGGTGAAGGCGCATATCGATTACGGCAGCGATGGGGAATGCTACACGCTGGAAGAGGTGCGCTGTGGCGGGGAGGCGGATTCCAGCGAGGAGCAGCTGATCAAGGGGTTTTTCGCCTATGCCGGAAGAATGCGTCCGCGCCTGGTAACCTTTAATGGCCGCACCTTTGACATACCCGTGCTGAAATACCGCGCCATGAAATATGGCGTGCAGGCCTCGTGGCTGTATCAAAGTGGCGATAAGTGGAACAATTACCAAAGCCGCTACAGCGCCGACTGGCATTGCGACCTGCTGGAGGTGCTTTCGGATTACGGCGCTTCGGCCCGTATCCGGTTGAATGAGGTGTGTTCCATTCTGGGCCTGCCGGGAAAATTCGGTCCCGACGGCAGCGATGTGATGCCCATGTATGACCGGGGGGAGATGGAAGCCATCCGCGATTATTGCGAAACAGATGTGCTGAATACCTACCTGGTGTATTTGCGCCATGCACTGCATACGGGCCGCACCAGCGCTAAGCTGCATGATCAGGCGGTGGACCAGGTGCGGGAGTGGCTGACCAGCCAGGGCGAAACAAAAAAGGTGTACAGGGATTTTCTAACCGCTTGGCAAGAGGCGGAAGTTTGCTAATCTGGCGTTATTGTTCTGGGGGGAATAGATGGGTATTGCACGCAAGGGTTCTGTGGCGGCTGTGATGGCCGCGATTGTTATGGCACATGCCGCATGGGCGGCGGATGACGCCAAAAAGGGTTACAAGCCATTGCCGCAAACCGTCAAGGTGAATGAAGCCAAGGCCGCACTTGGCGACAAGCTGTACCATGACAAGCTGTTTTCCGTGGATAACAGTATCTCCTGCGCATCCTGTCACGCATTGGAAAAGGGCGGCGTGGACCGGTTACCGGTTTCCCCCGGGGTGAAAGGGCAGAAGGGCGGGGTGAATTCCCCCACCGTTTACAACTCCGCGCATAATTTTGTGCAGTTCTGGGATGGGCGTGCGAAAGACCTGAAGGCACAAGCCCTGGGGCCGGTTGAAAACCCCGTTGAGATGGGTGAGAAATGGCCCAATGTGGTGGAGAAGGTTAAGGCGAACAAGGATTATACGGAGCCGTTCAAGAAAATTTACGGCGGCAAGGTGACGAAGGAAAACATTGCCGATGCAATTGCGGAATTTGAAAAGACGCTGATCACGCCGGATTCCCGCTTTGACGATTATCTGCGCGGCGATGACAAGGCGCTAACGGAGCAGGAAAAGAAAGGGTTCGAGCTCTTCACTTCCGTGGGATGCACTACCTGCCATAGCGGCAATTACTTCGGGGGTGAATCCTACCAGCAGCTTAACCCGGATTATTTCAAAGCCCGCGGCGGCAGGCTGACCGATGGCGATATGGGACGCTTCAATGTGACCAAGAAGGAAGAGGACCGGCATTTCTTCAAGGTGCCGATGCTGCGCAACGTGGCCGTGACGCCGCCTTATTTTCATGACGGCAAGGCGGTGACGCTGGACGATGCCGTGCGCAAAATGGGCAAATATCAGCTGGGGATGGATTTGAAGCCGGATGAGGTGCAGGCCATCACGGCATTTTTGAAAACCCTCACGGGGAAATACAAAGCTGTGCCGCTGGACAAGATGAAATAGGCCAGAGGAGGCCGCGCCATGAGGAAGGTTTTTTGCAAGGCTGCGGTGAGTGTTCTGTTCTTCTCCTGTGTAACGGGTTCGGGAGCATGGGCTGCGGATAAGGTCTATACCTACACGCCGTTGCCGCCCCAGGTGAGGGTTAATGAGCCCAAGGCCGAGCTTGGCGGCAAGCTATACCACGACCGGGCGCTTTCCACCGATGGGAAGATATCCTGTGCATCCTGCCATGATCTGAAAAAGGGCGGCAGCGATCAGTTGCCCCTTTCGCCGGGTGTAATGGGGCAGATGAGCAAGGTGAATTCGCCCACCGTTTATAATTCCGACCGTAATTTTGTGCAGTTCTGGAACGGGCGTGCGGCGAATCTGAATGCGCAGGCGCTTTATGCACTGGTGCAGGAAATGGAGAATGACGACGTCAAGAAGCGTGGTGAGGAACCCTCAATCCATGGCGATGGCAAGATGGTTGCCAAATGGCATAATCTGGTGGAGCGGGTGAAGGCAAACAAGGATTATGTGACGGCTTTTGGGAAGCTCTATCAAGGAAAAATCAGCGAGGAGACCATTGCCGATGCGATTGCAGAATTTGAAAAGACGCTGATTACGCCGGACTCGCGTTTTGATGATTTTCTGCGGGGCGATGAACAGGCGTTAAATGAACAGGAGAAAAGAGGATTCGCGCTGTTTAAGACCAAGGGCTGCGCTAATTGCCACAGCGGCAATTACTTCGGTGGTGAGAGCTATCAAGCGTTGAATCAGGATTATTTCAAAGACAGGGGCGGGAAAGTTTCTGAGAGCGATATGGGGCGCTACAGCGCAACCAGGCTTGAGGAAGATAAATACAGGTTCAAGGTGCCGATGCTGCGCAATGTGGGGGTGACCGCACCTTATTTCCATGATGGCAAGGTGCCCACTCTGGAAGAGGCTGTGCGCAAAATGGGCAAATATCAGCTGGGCACCAATTTGAAGCCTGAAGAGGTGCAGGCTATCTCCGCCTTCCTGAAAACACTGACGGGCAAATATAAGGGCGTGCCGCTGGATAAGATGAAATGAGCTAAAGGGTGGCGATCAGCGCTTCCAGCTCGGTTTCCGCCTGTTCCAGTTCCTGCAGCAGTTGTTTGTAGCTGGCATCGAGTTTGGTGATGCCTTTGGCGTCGCTGCTGCTGGCCAGGGCGGCCATTTCATTTTCCAATTCGTATTTGCGGGTGGTAAGGTCGGCGATTTTGCTTTCCAGTTTGGCGGATTGCTGTTCGGGCGTCTCGGCGGATTCGCGGCGTGACTTCTTGCCCGCCTTGGCATCCTGGCGGGCGTCGTCGCGTTCCTTGCGGCGCTGGCGCATGACCAGGTTGCGATACGCATCCAGGTCGTCATTGTAGGATTGGCAGGTACCATCGGCCACCAGCCAGAGGCGGTCGGCCACACATTCCACCAGGTGCGGATCGTGGCTGACGAGGATGACGGCGCCTTCGTAATTGTTGAGCGCCTGCATCAAAGCTTCGCGCGCGTCGATATCGAGGTGGTTGGTCGGTTCGTCAAGCAGCATGATGTGCGGGGCGTCGTGGCTCATGAGGCAGAAAAGCAGGCGCGCCTTCTCGCCACCGGAAAGTTCGCCCACCTTGGTATCGGCCTTGTGTTTGTCGAAACCGAAATGGCCGAGCATGGCGCGGATTTTGGGTTCGGCGGTGCCTTTCAGTGCTTCGCGCATGACTTCGAACGGGGTGAGGGTGACGTCCAGTTCTTCTGTCTGGTGCTGGGCGAAATAACCCACTTTCATCTTGCCGGATTTGTGGATGTGGCCTTTTTGCTCCGCGAGCTTGCCGGAAAGGAGTTTCACCAGCGTGGATTTACCGTTGCCGTTGGCGCCGAGCAGGGCGATGCGATCGTCCATGTCGATGCGGAGGTTCAGATTTTTCAGGATGGGCTTGCCGGGTTCGTAGCCTACATCCACGCCGTCCAGCGTGATGAGGGGAGAGGCGAGTTCCTGCGGCTGCGGGAAGGCGAAAGCGGTGACGCGGTCGGCGATGACGGCATCGACGATGTCCATTTTCTCAATGGCCTTCAGGCGGCTTTGCGCCTGGCGGGCCTTGCTGGCCTTGGCGCGGAAGCGGTCGACGAATTCCATCATTTTGGCCTTCTGCGCCATCTGGCGTTCGTGCATGGCCTGCTGGTTCATCATCTTCTCGGCGCGGCGGCGTTCGAACCAGTCGTAATTGCCGGTGTAGCCGACGAGCTTTTGGCGGTCGAGATGGAGAATGATGTCGACGGTCTTGTTCAGGATCTCGCGGTCGTGGCTGATGATGAGCAGGGTTTCGCGGAATTTGCTGAGATATTGCTCCAGCCAGACGAGGGCTTCGAAATCGAGGTGGTTGGTCGGCTCATCGAGCATCAGCAGGTTGGGCTCGCAGAACAGTGCAGCGGCGAGCGCCACGCGCATGCGCCAGCCGCCGGAGAAATTCTGGATGCCGGTGTTCTGTGCCGTATCGTTGAAACCAAGGCCAGCGAGGATGGTGGCGGCACGAGAGGGGGCGTCGTAGGCGCCGATTTCTTCCAGGCGGGTGTAGATGTCGCTGATGCGCTGCATGTCCTCGCAGGTTTCCACTTCCTTCAGCAGGGCGGAGCGTTCCTTGTCGAAGGCCAGCACCACATCGATGAGTGTTGTGTCGTCTTCCGGTAGGTCCTGCCTGACCATGCCGAGGCTCGCGCCTTTAGCGAGGGAGATTTCACCGCCATCGGGCGTGAGTTCGCCGGAAATCAACTTAAAGAGGGTGGATTTGCCCGTGCCGTTAGGGCCGACCAGCCCCACCCTGTGCCCTGCGGAAAGGTTGAAGGAGGTGTTGTCGAACAAGGTGCGCCCGGCAATGCGGTAAGTGAGGTCCTGAATCGTAAGCATGCGGTGCCTATAGCCTAATGCGGGGGCATGTAAAAACAAAAAACCCCGGACATGCCGGGGTTTTGTTGGTTGCGGGGGCCGGATTTGAACCGACGACCTTCAGGTTATGAGCCTGACGAGCTACCGGGCTGCTCCACCCCGCGTCACCATTACTTACCGGGCAAAGCCCGGCAGCAGCTTTTGTTTATACCGTTTCGCTTTCGCTCCACTACGGCGGGCTGCTCCACCCCGCGTCATTGTTTTCCGGGTAAACCCGGTAGCACCATTAAACCCCGGAGGGGCTGCGTTGCGCTGGTCTGATGAATCGGGCCAGTGGGTACAGGCAAAACCGCAGAAAATCTTATTCTAGTGGGGTTTTGTGTAACCAGTTTGCAATGCTTTGGTGCAAAGTATTGGGGTGATAGAAGAAATGGCTTGCGGTTGCAAGCTAATTCTCTAACTCTTTGCGCAAAGCACAAAAGCTGGGGTTTATGACCACACGGGCAGAAGCATTCAAAGCGGCACCACACCAACGGCATATGCTGGCCGTGCTGGTGGATAACGAGTTCGGCGTGTTGGCGCGCGTGGTGGGGCTGTTCTCGGGCCGTGGCTATAACATTGAGAGCTTGACGGTGGCCGAGGTGGACCAGGAGCGCAAATTGTCGCGCATCACGATTGTGACGTCGGGGCCAGAGACGGTGATCAGCCAGATTGTGTCATTGCTGGAGCGCTTGGTGCCGGTGCACCGGGTGGAGGATTTGACGCTGGCGGGCGCGCATGTAGAGCGAGAGCTGGCGCTGATCAAGGTGGTGGCGTCCGGCCAGGCACGGGTGGAGGCGTTGCGCATCGTGGATGCGTTCAATGCGCGCGTGGTGGATGCGACGGTGGAGAGCTTCGTGTTTGAAATCACCGCGAGCGCGCCGAAGGTGAACAGTTTTGTGGACCTGATGCGGCCGCTTGGCATGGTGGAAGTGGCGCGTACGGGTGTGGTGGGCATGCAGCGCGGCGCCACCAGCCTGAAGATCGAGGATGAGGCCGCGTTGGCCGATGAGCGGAAAAAGCTTGCATCGGTAGTGGTTAATTCGTAAAACCGCGGGCACTGTTTTCATCGGGGTGTGGCGCAGTCTGGTAGCGCGCTACGTTCGGGACGTAGAGGCCGGAGGTTCGAATCCTCTCACCCCGACCATGTAAAAAGGCCGCCCAGCGCGGCCTTTTTGCTTTTGGGGGTATTTTGGTCAAGCTTCTACCCACACCTGCGGCGGTTGAATGGAAAGACGGAGCGTTGCCTTGCTCCGCCCAATATGGCGATGTGTATTATTCGGCTGAAAATGGGCTGGAAGAGGCGCGGTACGTGTTTCTGGCTCAGAATGGATTGCCTGGCCGTCTGGCCGACTGTGACAGGTTTACCCTAGCGGAAACGGGTTTTGGCACGGGGCTGAATTTTCTAGCTCTGTGGCAGATGTGGAAGGCGCTGCCGGAGCCCAGGCCCGATCTTTGCTACATCACCACCGAACTGCACCCCATGAGGCCGGAGGACATGGCCAGGGCGCATGCCGTGTGGCCTGAACTGGCCGAATTAAGCGCGGCATTGCTGAGAGCTTATCCGCATCCCTTTCCGGGTGAGCATGTGCGTTATCTCGAAGGTGGGCGGATTGAGCTTCGCCTTTTGCTGGGGGATGCGGTGGAATGCCTGGCGGCGTTTGGTGAGGCACATTGCGTGGATGCATGGTTTCTGGATGGGTTTGCACCAGCTGGAAATGAAGGCATGTGGACGCAGGCCCTGTTTGCAGAAATGGCGCGGATGAGCAAGGCCGGGGCCACGCTTGCGAGCTTTACAGCCGCGGGGCACGTGCGGCGAGGGCTGGCGGCGGCCGGGTTCTTAATGGAAAAGGCCAGAGGCTTTGGCCGCAAGCGGGACATGCTGAAAGGCGTTTATCGTATTGAAGCGGCTGCGCCCGCCATGGTGAAGGGATCCCAGCCTGCAGTGGTGATCGGCGGCGGTGTGGCAGGTGTGGGTGCGGCATGGCACCTGGCGCGGCAGGGACGTGAGGTGGTGATGCTTGAGGCGGGGGATGATCTGGCCGCCGGTGCGAGCGGCAACCCCGCAGCGGCATTCGCGCCTTATTTCACGGCGGATTGGAGTGAGCGCGGGCAGCTTTATGCGCGGGGGTTCGGCCATGCGCGGCACATCTGGCAAGGGTTGAAGGCGGAAGGTTTTCAGCTTGAGGGAGAGCTTTGCGGCGTGCTTGCGCTTGAGGTGGATAAGCCGGGTAAAGACCGCCATGCACGGTTACTGGCAAAATTATCGCTTCCGGACTCGGTTATGCGTAAGGTCAGCCGTGAGGAGGCGAGGTATCTGGCGGGGGTGGATGTGCCTGCCGGGGGCGTTTTTTATGGCGAAGGCGGCTGGATGTGCATGAAAAGCCTTTGCCGGGCGCTGCTGACGCATGCAGGAGAATCTATAGAGTTCATGCCTAACAGCCGTGTAACGCAGTTGGAGCATGACGGCATTGGCTGGCGTGTTTCCATACAAGGGCAGTGCCACGCGATGTTGACTGACCATGTGGTGCTGGCCACCGGTTTTGGCGCCAAGGCGCTTTTGCCGGATTTGCCGCTGGAAGCGGTACGAGGGCAGCTGATTTCCTTCAGGCCGGATGATCGGCTGGCCAGGTTAAAAACAGTGATCAATTGGGGTGAGTACCTTACTCCCTTACATGATGGACGGATGGTGCTGGGGTCGAGTTTTGTGAGACATGATGCTTTGTCTGATATCCGGAATGATGAAGTGGATGTGTTGCTTGGCAAATTGAAGCAAATATTTCCGGGGGTGGATGCAAAGGATGTGAAGCCTTGGGCGGCAATTCGTTGCGCCACGCCTCAGCGGATGCCGTTGATGGGGGATGTTCGCGCATTTCTGCCGCAGATGCCAGCGGGGCTTTATTTGCACCTGGCGCATGGATCGCGCGGGACATTGACAGGGTTGCTGGATGGTGGACATAAATGCAGCCACTTCGAACCGATTATTCACTGTTTTGGGTGAATGGGAAGAAGTTTTGAAGACAGTGCCGAAGCATATTTTCTTCGGGCCTTCCTGATAGGTCGTTCCTGACAGTCGAATCCTCAAGCCGGGCATAAAAATGCCCGGCTTTTGCTTTTTGGCACCTTACCCCATGCCCCCGCCCACTTTGGCGGTGCGGCTGCTTTATTTTCTTTCCATATATCAGGACACACCCATGACCGAATCCCACGATAAAAAGCGGGCGGCTCCCGCGCCGTTCTGCTTGCGCCTGTCTTTTGAGGAACGGGCGAAACTGGAACAGGAGGCTGGAAATATGTCGCTGGGAGCTTATATCCGCTCCCGGCTGTTCGACAGGCCCACGCCACGCAAACGCCGCCTGCACCGCCCAGTGGCGGATCAGACGCTATTGGCGCAACTTCTTACTGCGCTTGGCGCATCCCGCCTTGCCGCTAATCTCAACCAACTGGCAAAGGCTGCAAACAGCGGCTCCCTGCCGGTCACGCCAGATACGGAACAGCACCTGCATGACGCCTGCCGTGAGGTGCGCTCCATCCGCTCCCTGCTGATGAAGGCACTCAGTCAAGGAGGCCGCGATGATTCTTGAAGGAAACCAGCGCGGCGGCGCAAGGCAAATGGCGGCGCATCTTCTGAACGTACACGATAACGAGCATGTAGAAGTGCATGAAGTATCGGGCTTTCTCTCCGATACGGTGCGCGGGGCATTGGATGAGATTTATGCCGCCAGCCGGGGAACACGCTGCAAACAATACCTGTTCTCGGTGTCGCTCAACCCGCCCGCCCATGAATCCGCCCCGGTCGAGTATTTTGAAACAACGCTGGCAAAGATTGAGAAAACGATGGGGCTGAAAGGCCAGCCGCGGGTGGTGGTATTCCATGAGAAAGATGGCCGCCGCCATGCCCATTGCATCTGGTCGCGCATCAATGCCCGCACTATGAAGGCAGTAAACCTGCCCCACTACAAGCGCAAGCTGAACGATCTCTCGAAGCGGCTTTACCTGCAATACGGCTGGGAACTGCCGCAGGGCTTCATCGACCACAGCTTACGCGACCCGAACAATTTCACCCATGAAGAATGGCAACAATCCAAACGTACGGAGGTACATCCCGCTATGACAAAAATGACATTGAAAACCGCTTGGGAACAGGCAGACAACCGCTCGTCCTTTGAAAATGCGCTGCATGAGAGAGGCTTTCGCTTGGCGCAAGGCGACAAGCGCGGCTTCGTGGTCATGGACACTCAGGGAGAAATCTATTCCCTGAGTCGCATGCTCAAGCTGAAGACGAAAGACCTGACGCAAAAGCTGGGCGATGCGGACAACCTGCCGTCCGTCGCCGAAACCCTTATCGCGTTCAATAAGCAAACGGCGGATGCATTCCGAAACGATATTGTAGAGTTAAAGACCACGGTGAAGGAGAAATACAAAGACTATCTCCATGAAATATCCGTTATGAAATGGATGCATACGAACCAGCGCCGCGATCTGGAAGCGCAACAGAAAGAACGTAAACAGCAGGAGGATCGTAATCGGTCGGCGCGTATGCCGAGAGGCTTGAGAGGCATCTGGCTCCGTATCACCGGGAAATATGGCGAGATTCGCACAAGAAATGAACAGGAACTGCAACAGTGCCACCTCCGTGACCGTGAAGAACGGCAACGGCTCATCGAACAGCAGTTACGCATGCGCCGGGAATTGCAGGAACGGGTGATCGAATATCGCCGGGGCTATCAGGAACTGCTTCTGGATTTCCGCAAGGAAATCGGGCGCTATGAAGGCATAACCAAGGAAATCCATTCGGAGATAGAAAAACCGCAGAGAACCGGTCCGAATCCTCCGAAACGCAAGCGCTCCGGCCCCAGCTTTGAACCGGGGATGTAAGCGGTGTGCCTGTTCCCCCGATTGGGGGGAACAGGCGACTTTTTACCCGCAGCGGTAAATGAGGTTTTGGCCGCCGATGCTGGTTTCGCTGTAATCCATACTTAAATCGCGGGCGATAGCGTCATAATCCAGATAGCAGTGGATACGCTCCGGGATGTCACCAAACAGCCCTTCCTCTACGAAGTGATAGGCAAGCTCTCTAAGGCTATCCATCTCGTACAGGTCAATATCGAAGTCTTCCGGGTCTCCCGTCCGGGGATCGAAGCGGTAGCCGCATTCCCCCACGGCGATAATGACGCGGATTTTCTGGTCATCGCTCCAGTCCTCACAAACTTGCAAAAACGCATCGAAATCTCCCTGATGTACTCTCAGCGATTTGAACAGGTCGGCGTCCATATCCTCGCCGTCGATGAACTGAATCTCGAATTCCTCCACCGGTGCGCCGTAATCATTGCGGCATTGCTGGCGCTTACTCTGGTACTCTTCCACGCTCTCGAAAAAGAAACCGCTCGCCGAAATATCGTAAGGCTGGGCATATAACCGTGTCATCACTACCTCCTGAATTAAGAATGGGTTGCATGCATGCAACCCTGCCTCGTGGCGAACAGGGGGTGTGCAAACGGAAGGAAAAATCGACAAGGTTGGTGCGGGCCGGAGGGCAACGCCCGACTACACGGCCTTGTCTATTTTTCTTGAAGTGCGCCGAGGGCCCAGCCCTAAGCTTTATTTATTATTTCATTTCAATCGTTTAAAATTTTTCTATTTTATAGCATTATTCTAATAAAGAGATCAATCTGTGCGATAGGTCGCTAAAAGAGTAATATTCCTCAAGCGCAAGCTATTCACGATCACGGACACCGAACTAAGCGCCATTGCAGCACTGGCAAAAATCGGACTTAGGAGAATCCCGAAGAAGGGATACAGCACACCGGCTGCTACCGGCACACCGAGCGCATTATAGACGAAGGCAAAGAACAGGTTCTGCCGTATGTTCCGCATGGTGGCTCGGCTCAAATGCCTTGCCCGTACAATCCCCATCAAATCCCCTTGAATGAGCGTGATACCCGCGCTCTCCATTGCCACGTCTGCGCCGGTTCCCATTGCAATGCCAACATCGGCTTGTGCTAAAGCAGGAGCATCATTAATCCCATCACCGGCCATAGCCACTTTGCGGCCTTGTTCCTGCAATTTTCTTACTGCCGCATTTTTTTGATCGGGCAGCACGTCCGCTTCCACTTCCTCAATGCCTACCTTTTTGGCAACTGCCATTGCGGTTGTTTTATTATCCCCGGTCAACATCACCACGCGTAAGCCATCGGCTTTTAGCTGCTTGATGGCATCCACGGTGGTTGTTTTGATTGGGTCGGCCACAGTGATAATTCCTGCGGCCTTGCCATCGATGGCGACAAACATGGCGGTTTGCCCTTGCGCCCGGTATGCATCGGCCTGGCCTTTCACGCCCGCCGCGTCAATCCCCAGAGTTTCTAGTAAAGCGATATTCCCCAGCGCTACTTTTTTGCCGTTGATAATGCCAGTCACGCCTTTGCCAGTGATTGATTTGAATTCGCTGGCATTGGTTAGGTTTGCGCCTTTTTCAGTTGCGCCAGATACAATCGCTTCTGCTAAAGGGTGTTCGCTGCCGCGTTCGAGACTAGCAGCAAGTTCCAGCACTTCGGTTTGTTCAAAGCCCGCCGCCGCCACTACCGACATGAGTTTAGGTTTTCCCTCAGTGAGGGTGCCGGTTTTATCGACAATCAGCGTATCTATTTTCTCAAAGCCTTCCAAGCTTTCAGCATTTTTAATCAGCACACCGGCTTTTGCGCCTCTGCCGGTTCCGGCCATAATCGACATAGGCGTGGCAAGGCCCAAGGCGCATGGGCAAGCAATAATTAATACCGCAACGGCGTTAAGAATGGCATAGCCAATTCGCGGTTCCGGCCCGAATACTCCCCACACAATAGCAGCGATGATGGCCACTAAAATTACCGCTGGCACAAAATAACCTGAAACCTTATCGGCCAGCCGTTGAATCGGTGCGCGGGTACGCTGGGCTTTGCTCACCATATCGACAATTTGCGCTAGCATGGTTTCATTGCCGACGTGCTCTGCCCGCATGGTAAAGCTACCCGTGCCGTTGATGGTTGCGCCCGTCACCTTATCGCCGGGGAATTTTTCCACCGGCACAGGCTCGCCGGTAATCATGGATTGGTCAATGGCGCTTGAGCCTTCCAGCACCGCGCCATCCACCGGCACTTTTTCGCCGGGACGCACACGCAACACGTCGCCTTGCTGTATTTCCGCCAGCGAGATATCTTCTTCCCTTCCATCACGAATCACCCTCGCGGTGGCGGGCGCTAAATCAAGCAGCGCACGCATAGCACTGGATGTTTGAGCGCGGGCTTTGAGTTCTAGCACTTGTCCCAGCAGCACCAGCGCCGTAATCACTGCGGCGGGTTCAAAATAAACAGCGGGCGCTACACCTTCACTCAATAATCCTGCAAGCAGCTGTGGAGTAAGCGTGACAATAACGCTATAAATATAGGCCACGCCCACACCTAGGCCGATCAGCGTAAACATGTTAGGGCTTTTATGCTTCAGCGATTGCCAAAAGCGCTCATAGAACGGCCAACCGCACCACAGCACTACTGGTGTGGATAACGCCAGCTGGAGCCATATCGCTGTTCGGCTCATAAGGAATTCATGCAAGCTGCCACTGACGATGTGCGCTCCCATGCCTAAGAACAGTAAGGGGATGGATAACACCGCCGCAATCCAGAAGCGACGTGTCATATCTTTTAATTCCGGGTCATCGCCTTCGCTTTCAGCGATGTTTTCAGGTTCAAGCGCCATGCCGCATTTCGGGCATGTGCCGGAGCCGATTTGCCGTACTTCCGGGTGCATCGGGCAAGTGTAAATAACATCCTTGCCGATGGCGGGCTGTACTGTAGGCGCTGGCTTGTGATGACCGTGGCAGCAACTTCCATGCGCTTTAACAGGCTGGGTATATTGGTTAGGATTGGCCGTGAATTTTTCCAAGCAACCCTTGCCACAAAAGTAATAATCGTTATCGCCTAAGCGGGTATGATGATGCGCTTTTTCCGGGTCAACATTCATACCGCATACCAAGTCTTTCACGGTATAGGTAGCTGAGGCTTGGTGGTGATCGTGTTTCATGGCTTTACATTAGTTTAGCTGCGATAAAGGCGAAATAGAAGCCTACGGAGTACATGGCGAGTGAAAACAGGAAGATACCGAGGCTAAAGCGGCGCATCCGCATACAGGCTTTGGCTTTTGCTGGGTCGGCGGGGCATGGCGCATTGCGCGTGAGGTAGCGCATCGTCCCGGAAAGGGTGAGCATGATACCCGCGAAGATGAACAACCCCACCTTATGTTCCGATAGCCAGATCAGTTGCGGGAACGTGCTTACCAGTCCGATTACTGCCGCGCCCGCTCCGATAGAAACCAGCAATGCCGGTAATGCGCAGCAAAACAGCGTGCTGAATGAGCCAAAAAGAGCAATCGTTGAAACTATGCCGTGGCTTGCGCGTTTTTCAGGATGCATTATTTTTCTCGCGTAATTCCGGTGACTGTGTAACCGGCATCCGTAATCAACTTGGTTACAGTGGCGTCATCCATCGTTTGGCCTTCCTTCGTTCCGATTGTCACCAGTTTGGTTTCCAAATCCACATGCACCGATTCAACAGCGGATTCAGCCTTGAAGGTCTTTTCTATGCCGGTGGCGCAGAAAGAACATACCAAGCCGGTGACGGAAGCCTTGATGGTTTCCGCATTGGCGGCACCGGCCATGAGTGAAAAAATAACGGTGGTGAGTAAAAATTTTCGCATAATTCCTCCTTAAAATTGTAATACCCAGTTAAACATGACGTGATCGTTGCTGCTGTAACCAGCTTCCACCAGCGTTGTTTTGTAGAAGAAGCGCACCAGTGGCGTAACCACCACATTATCTTCCTTGGCCGGGTGATAATCGACCTGCACCATGAACCAAGTATTTAAGTCATCGTAGTTCGCAAGATATGGCGCAAATCCAACACGCGCCCGCTGCCATATCGATTTCTCAAAATCGCCCGCGAACATGCCGCGAATTTCGTAGGAAGTAAAAATACGGCGAGTCTCGTAATCAGCCAGAATACCCGTCCATGCGGAAAATTCATCGTCACCCTTCCAATGCGATACGCCAGCGCCGGTCATGCTGAAAATATTGGCCTGACCGTCCGGCATATTCCAACGCTTGACCAGATAATTCACCTGCGGGCCGATAGTCGTAAAATCTTTATCTCCGCTTTCTTTCTTTGCATATAGCCCCAGCGCGAGCTTGGGATCGATGGTGTAATCCATTGAAAGGGTATGGCCGGTTTCGTCATTTTCCTGCATCACCATGAAGCCATCAACATAGGAAATAGGCTTGGATTCTGCTTCCCCAGGCAGACTGAAGGATGCTATTGCCACTGCCAGAATTACCAGTGATTTTGCTTTTTTCTGGATGTGGTCAAGTATCGGACAGGCTTTCGCGCTCGTGCTGTCACCGGGGCAAGCCTTCACCAGTTGAGAAAGAACCTTTTTGATTGCCTTGAGTTCAAGGATTTTAGCTTCGGCTTCGATGATTTTGCCCTCTGTATGTTTCAATACTTCCGCGCAACTGGCCTGATCGGAGGTGCTTAAAGTGAGTAGTTGGCGAATCTCAACCAGCGTAAATCCCAACGCTTTTGCTCCGCG
The DNA here is from genome assembly GCA_016124905.1 of bacterium. Taxonomy (NCBI): domain Bacteria; species bacterium. The sequence continues at coordinate 42,938 of WGMV01000003.1, read as the reverse complement.
AATAAAACGAACAACGCTCACTGCATTTTCCTCGTATAGCCTATATCCGGCGCGTGAGCGTGAAGATGCTTTAAGCAGCTTCATCTTCTCGTAATAGCGCAGCGTATCCGCCGTAGTGCCGGTTATTTCCGCTAATTTTCCTATGGTCAATTCTTTCATAAGCAACTCACTTTTTTACATCTTACACCTTGGAGCACACTCTAAGGTCAATATCAAAAAAAGCCCCTCATATTTTGAGGGGCTAATTTCCTTAATATCCCAATAAGAATCACAACTTTTCTTCAAATTCCGGCACTGGCCTTTCCTGCGCTTTATCTTGGGTGGAGGCGAGGCCGTTGGCTTCAATATCGTTTATTAGCCATTTCATTTCATCGATTTCCTTGCGCTGGGCTTTGATAATTCCATCCGCCAGTTCACGCACCCGTAAGTCTTTGATTCCGGCTCGTTCGCTGGTCAAAATGGCAATAGAGTGATGGGGTATCATCGCCCGCATGTAGGATGTATCGTCCACGGTGGTTTGGCTCCGCACCAGAAACAATGCCGCAACGAAAATAACGGCGCTACCCGCGTAAATAGTCAGATTGCGCTTTTTATCCTTGTACATGCCCAGCATGAAACTCAGCATGACCACCGCCATCGCCGCTCCCATTAAAAACGCCATGTAAAGCCGTGTTTCACTAAAAAACACATGATCGGCCTGATAGCTATTGAGGTAGGTAAGCCCGAACATGACAAGCGTGGATGTTAAAATCATTAATAGAAAACGGATATAGGGTGACATGCTTACCTCCTTGTAAATTTATCACAGCTTATTTTGGCGAACGTCCCATAAATATAAAATACTGTTTTAAGACAACAATCACCCTCCGCCTTGCCATCGCCGGAGGGTGATTTCGCCTTAGTTCTTCTTGATCGAGTTTATAGTGTAATCATCTTTGCCTTGCGGTTTGAGAGTGAATGACACGGCATCGCCTTCCTTCACACCGGACAGATCAACATCGCTATCGGCAGTGAAGTTCATGGTCATTGTCGGCCAGCCGAGAGCCTTGATCGGGTCATGTTTCAGCTTGATGGTATGCTTGCCAGCATCCACACTCACCACTTTACCCGTTGCCGCCACATCGCCACCCGCAAATGCCTTGGAGCCAGCCGGGGTGTTTACACCGCCTGCGGTTTCACCTTTTTCAAGTTTTTGCGAGAGTTTGTGGTGATCCATTGATTTTGTTTCACCGGGTTTGGAGGCATGGCCTACAATCAGCGTGCCTTTCATGCCCAGTGCTTCATGCGGATGGCAGTGGAATTGATAGGTGCCGGGAACGGTGAAAGTATAAGAAAACTTATCACCTTTCTTTTCGTGCATGGGTGACATAATCATTTCGTCCACGCTCTTTGGCACATTGACGAACATCACTTCATGCATCTCATCCTGAGCGTTTTCAAATACCACCGTATCACCGGGTTGAATGGTAAGTTTATCCGGCGAGAAGTAAGCCTTACCTGTGTCGGCATCGGTAACTTCCCTGATCGTGACTTCTTTTGCAAATGCAGGCGTAGCTGCCAGCATCAGCGCTGTGGTAAGCAATAATTTCTTCATGGAATTCTCCTTTAGATTGGTTGATTAAAACATGAGGCGAAGGCCGATAGCGCCGACTAACTCATCCTTGTCCTCGCCATCGCTTTCAGCGATAGACGCGGTTTCACCGAACTTCCGGCCATAGTGAACGTCTATGTATGGCGCGAATTTTTTGGTGAATTCGTACCGGGTTTGGAGCCCGATTTTGCCGTCCGCTATCCCAGCGCCAATATCCTGCTCCGGCACATCCTGCGCGGAGAGGTTGACTTCGGCATAAGGCTGCAAAATGAGTTTCTGCGTAATCAGGATATCGTTTTCCTCGCGCAGCCGTCCGGTCACATCGCCGTGCTCGCTAACGAAAAGATGCGCCTCGGTTTCAAAATAATAAGGCGCAAGGCCTGTGAAACCCGCCACGAAATACCCAGTGCCGCGTGGCTCAAAATCGTAGCGAAGTCCGGCCTGTGCATCCCAGAATGTCGAGATATTGCGGCTGTACATTGCCCATAACTCGGCTTCTTCCAGCTTGCCGTCTTTGTGTTCGCCTTCAGATTTAATCCATAGCTTGTTTTCATCGGTGCCTATCCAGCCATCCAAATCCCAGCTGGAAACACTATCGCCACGACTCACGCCGGTATCCGTTTCAAGCCGGAACATGTGGAAGGTTTCGCCACCATGTTCCATCTTAAATCCCTTCGCATTCATTCCGGCCATATCTTCCGCCAATGCAGGCACTGCCAGCGTGAGCGAGAAGCATGAAGCCAAAAGGTATGTTTTAATGCGTTGCATGGTGGCCTCCGCTGGTTGCTGGTGTTGTAGTGGTTTTTGCGGGAGGCGGCACATCACCGGGGTCGAGCTTGGCGACCACCACTTTGGTCATCATGCCTGCCATCATGTGGTAAAGCAGATGGCAATGAAACGCCCATTCGCCCGCTTCATCCGCTGTTAGCAGCACAGAGTACGAGCCTCCAGGCGGCACAATGACCGTATGTTTATTTGGTAGTTTTTCGGCGGGCTGGCCGTTTTCGAGCTGTACAAACATGCCGTGCAGGTGCATGGGGTGCGCCATCATGGTTTCATTCGTGAAGGCAAGCCTTACCCTTTCGCCGTAACGCAACTTGATAGGCTCCGCTTCGCTGAACTTCTTGCCGTTGATCGTCCAGATGAAGCGCTCCATATTGCCGCCCAGCTTCACATCAATGGTGCGCTCCGGCTGGCGGGTATCCTTCTGGATTCCGGCATAGCGCAGATCGGCATAGGAAAGCGCCTTATCGCCTTCCGGCGTTCCGGCCTTCGCCCAGCCGCTAATCATGTCGGCGGGGGTCATCTCCATGTCCGGGTCATCTTTCATCATCATTTCCATGTTCATATCGCCCATCGTGAGCAAAGCGCGTGGGCGCAGCGCAGGAATCTTCCCGCGTTGTCCTTCGGATGTGGCCAGCGTGCCAATGGCAAAGCCACTACGGTCGATGGATTCAGCGGCGATGGTGTAGGGCTTGCTATCCTGCGGTGTGACAATCACATCGTAGGTTTCGGCAGGGGCGAAGCGGAATTCATCCACCGCCACCGGCTCGACATTCTGCCCGTCAGATTGCACCACACTCATTTTCAGGCCGGGAATACGCACATCGAAAAACGACATGGCCGAAGCGTTGATAAAGCGCAGACGCACGCGCTCACCGGGCTTGAATATACCTGTCCAGTTCTGCTCAGGTGATTTGCCGTTGGTCAGGAACGTATAGCCGGTCACATCCGAAAGATCGGTGCGTGCCATACGCATATCGCCCCAATCCTTCGCATCATTCCATGCCTTATCCCATCCGCGCTCGCCTACATCCTTGAAAAAATCACCGATGGTCAGGCGGGCATTGGCGTAATAATCCGACATCATTTTGAGGTTGCTCATCACCGTATCGCCATCTTCCTCAATGAAATCCGAAAGCACGATGACATAATCGCGGTCAGCCTTGATGGTTTCTTTCTTTGGCGCGGCGATGATGGAGCCATAAAGCCCGTCTTGCTCCTGCGCCATGCTGTGCGCGTGATACCAATAGGTTCCGCTTTGGCGGATATGGAAACGATAGGTGAAGGTTTCGCCGGGGCGGATGCCGGGAAAGCCATTGAAGGTCGGCACGCCATCCATCGCCGGATCGATCAGCAGCCCGTGCCAATGGATAGAGCTATCTTCCTTCATTTTATTCGTGACGTGAATCACCACATCATCGCCTTCGGTAAAACGAAGGGTGGGCGCGGGAATGCCACCGTTTACAGTGACTTTCTCCATCGTTTTTCCGGTGATATTCACGGGCAAACGCTCGATGGTTAAATTATATTGAGTGGTCTTGGCGTATGAAGGTGTGGAGATTGCCCCTACCACCAGCAGCGCCACCATCCATAGACGATGTAATCGCATAACTAATCCTTGATTTACGTTGAAATGCCACCATACGCGGAAAGCGCACGGGTAGCGTAAACAGCAAAAGGATTAGGCTTTGGGAGGGCGTTTCAAACGATTCGGCAGCGCGGAATCGACAAACTGACTGTCGAACGCAAAAACAAGACTGCTGGTGGAAACAGCGGAAATGGAGTTGCCGCCATTGCCAAGATATTTGGAAAGGCTGTGGCAGTTACCGCCGACGCACTTACACATGCCTTTATCGCAGCATTTGTCGGAGGTGCCATTGTCATTCTGCGCGTTCTTTTGGGAATCCCCTTTTGCTTCACCATGGCCGTGGCAATCATGGCCTTTAGCGGCTTTGGTTTGGGTGTTTTGAACAGCTTTGGCACCATCATGAGACATCGCATGAGACATAGACGGTGCGAAGCTCGTGGTCATCACGAGTGCCAATATCAGGACTATACCAAGGAACTTTTGCATATCAATAATCATACAATAATTCTAATATTTTGCAAGCCTTTGCATCTGATCCTTACTTACTAAGTTCGGTGCTTTGTTAGTCTAAACCTTGAATTATGAAAGATGCCCAGGATGTGGCACAGCGAGAGGGATGCAACGGGAGAGCGCAGCGTCTCCCTTGCCAAGCGTTTTGTATTACAAAACACAGCTTGCGGTACGTCTGAATAGCCTCCCCCAGCACCCAAGCAGAGTTTTTCGAACCAGCTTTCAAACGAAAGTAGTGCGTCAGGTACATTCTGGATTTGCCCTGTTTTCGCGGCCCTGTCAGCACCGGCAAACAGACCGATCAAAAGCAGGCCTTCATCGCATCCATGATCATTTTACGGCCAGCTTTCTCATTCTCTTCAACTAAATTCCTGATCCAAGGAATATAGTGCACATAGCTTACTTGGTTCGAAAGCTGGGTCATCGCGCAATCACAAGCAAGTTGCGGGTCTCGAACGCCTCTTGTAGAGGCTTGAGCCAAGCACATATGCCTTGCATCATTAATGTCGCTGTTCTTGTTCCAAAGCGTAAGGAGAACAATCCCGAAGATTGCCGAAATATAGACAACCTTCTTCTTCGACCATTTTAAGGGTAACTCATTTTTAGATTCATTAGACATAATAAACTCTCCGAGCTGGTGATCGGGGAGTTCGAAAAACCTGTCTTCTGGAAAGGTTCGCACATGCCTTTGGGCTTTCGCCTTGGACATACGCATGTGCCTCCCCGACCATAGTCGAGGAGTATGAATGACGGTCATACTTATGCCGCCAGAAGACAGAGGTTTCGACGCCCCAAAGTGGCAACGGCCACTTATATTATGAAGATAGATAACGACATTTCGAGAGTCAACGGGAACCAGACTCTTTAATGAATGAGCAAACCGCCCACAAGGAGAGAAACGACGCGTTAAGCTGGCGAGGCTTTCACTTAAAGGAGGTTTCTATGGCAAAGCGCAAACATACGGAATACAGGCCGGATTACATTCCGGCGCATGAGCGAGAGGAAACGGAGAACCGTCCTCCGCGCGGCAAGAAGGATAAGGCGGCGGAAAAGCCCATGCTGGATTCCATCCTTTCCGCCGTCCCGGACATGCCTTCTTTCATCGGCAATCTTGTTGCCTTGCCGGATCGCAAGGAAGCCTCAAGGCTGGTGAAGGAACAAGCCGGTCTGGTATTCGATACGGTGCATGGGGAAGAAATCCGCCGATTGGAGACGGAACTTGCCGATATCGAAATCCAGAACGAACAATCGCGCAAGGCGATTGACCGGCATCATCATCAACTGACCTCCACCAGCCCGACCGTCAAATCCGCCGCCTATTTCGGCGGCAATGGCGACGAAGCGGAAAAGGTCAAAATGCCGCTGCGCGACAAGCTGGTGGGGTGGCTGTGCATCCTGCTGGGCAGCATTGTCGTCGTAATGGGGGCGGGCAATATCTACTCTACCGTCATGGCGGCTGGGATTCCGGTTTTTCTCGACCATCCGGCGCTGGCGCTCATGCTGGCGGCGATGGTGCCGATTGGCAGCGTTGCGCTGAAACATTTCACGCAGTTCATTACGCATGACCGGGCCTATTATCTCTATGTCTATACCGTCTATGCCGCGACGGTGCTTTTCATGCTGGCATGGATCGTCCAGTTCGCCGCGACGTTCGGGGCCGCGTCCTCCGGGATCGACTGGAACAGTTTTACGACCGACGCGGCGGAAGATGGCGGGCATAGCGGCGCGTCCTTCGTCATCGTGCAATTGCTGGCCGATATCTTCGTCGGCACGTCCCTCTTCCTCGCCGCCGGAAACCGTTTTTCCCTATACGAAAAAACGACCCGACGCCCCAACCCGGACTACAGAGAGAACAAGAGCAGTCTCAAGGAATTGCGGGAAGATCATGCGCCGATGGCCGATAAGGTCACGCAATTGAAGGGGCGTTTAGAGCCGCTTCGCGCCGCCCGGCAAGTCTACGTCAACAATCAACTGGTCGCCTACCTCAAACGCGCCGCCCGTTTCGACGACGCGGCGTAGGTCTTCACAATTTTTCAAAGGAGTATGATTATGAAACCCTATCTTCACAAAGCTCTTGCTGTTCTAGCTACCGCAACGCTGCTTGTCTGCTGCGGGAATCCCGCTTTCGCTCAAGGTTTGATCATCGGCATTGCGCCCTCGGCTGTGCAGGGCAAGGAAGCCTTGCAGTATCTCACGCGCCGGATTCAGCCGGGAGAAGAAGCCTTGCTGTTCGATGCATGGAACCTGCGGGCACTCGGCACTTTCGCGGTGCCGAATAATGCCTCCTATCGCAGCGAGAAAGCGAAGCTCAACGTCAACCGCGCACTGGTCGGCAAGTTGCTGTCACTGGACGGAACGGGATCGGGCGCGGTGCGGCTACCGCAGTTTCTGGATTTTCTCGGTCGCAACCATGCGCCGCTGGCCGATACCGATATCGTGATTCTCGGCTCGCCGCTCTATCTCGATCCGGCGCAGCCGGAGCAAAGTATGAACGGCGGCAAGGTGCCGAATGACGGGTATTTCAACGCCGCGCCGGATGTGACGCCGTTCAGCCTGCGAGGTAAGGGAAACCTGCTGGCCGGGGCGCGGGTCTATCTTGGCTTCGCCGGGCATGAGCCGGTGCCGGGCAGCAAGCATGCCTACTGGGTGAAACGGTTCTGGACGTTGTTCGTCGAAGGCCACGGCGCGGTGCTGTCCGGTTTTACTGGCGACCGGGAAACGTTGTGGAAACGCGTATCCGATCATGCGGGCAAACTGCCGCATGATTTTATCCGGGAAGACACGGATAAAATGGAAATGATGCATATCCGCATTCCCGTCCCCGGAGACGTGTCGATCTTCGAGCGGGAACTTTCCGCCAATCCGGTCACGCCGGAGCGTTTGCATCACGCGCAGAATGTCGAAATCGGCATAAGCTGGGATTGCCCGTTCTGCGACCTCGACCTGCATGCCCGCCCCGGCGAGAAAGCGGACGTGCTGAATTACCAGCATACGCAAAGCGCCGAAGGGGTTTACCGCAAGGATTTTCTGAACAGCCCCCGTGCCAGCGGCGGGTTTGAAACCGTCGCTTTTAACGTGCCGGTGGATTTGCACAAAACCCTGCTGGCGGTCAACTGGTATGGCGGCGCATCCGGGGCGGGCGTCAAAGGCGAAATCCGCATTGCTCTGGACGGGGAAACCTTCGCCCTGCCTTTCGCCTTTACGCCCGGTCGGGGTAATGGCGGCACAGGATTTAATGAGACGATGGGCCAAGCAAAACCCGCCAATGGCAACTGGCTCGTTCTCGACCCGCTGCATATCGTTGGGGCCGGACAATAAGCCGCATACATAAGAAAACCCGAATCTTTCAAACCCGCCCATGTTCCGGGCGGGTTTTTCTTATCCTGAAACCTCCACAACCAACAGGAGGTCTTCATGTCATCACGTCACGGCGCAACGCTATCGTTGCCGCAACTGTGCTTTCTGGCCGCGCTGTCCGGATGGGCCGCTTCTTTCTTCGAAGACGGCCTTTATCTTGTCTGCAAGGGCTTCGCGCTCTTCTGCGTCTTTTGTCTCCTCATGCGCCTGCCGGATGTCGCCCGCATTCTGCTCGCCCGTTTTCTTGCGCTGCGCCCCGGCACCGGCAAAGGCTCGGCCCGCTGGGCGGCGGAAGCGGATCACCGGCGCTACAGACAGTACGATACGAACGGGCTGTTCCTCGGCGCATCGGCAAGTTCCGGTAAGCCGCTTTTCTTCAAGGGTGAAACGCATGGTCTGACGCTTTCGCCCGCCGGGGGCGGCAAGACGGTCAATTTCGTTATTCCCGCCCTGCTGCATGCCGGCGATACGTCGATCATCACGACCGATCTCAAAGGCACACTGGCCTGCATCACCAAAAACACTCGTGAAAAGCGCTACGGGCAAAGGGTGCTCTGCCTCAATCCGGGGCGGGCTTACGAAGACCGGCTTGGCCCGCCGGTGCGTTACAATCCGCTGCAAATCCTGATCGACGACTGGCAGGAGGGACGCCATGCCGACCTGATCGCCGATACGCAGGCCATCGCGCTGCAACTCCATGCCGAACCGCCGCAATCGGGCGAAAACACGTTTTTCCGCAACGGCTCGCGCAAGCTGATCGTGGTGGTGACAATTTATACCGTCACGCATGAAAAGAATCCGACGCTCAGCCGCGTGCTGCATTATCTGCGCGACCAGTCATCTCTGAAAGAGGCGCTGTATGTCGCCGCCGCATCCCCCATCCTGAACGGCGATTTCGCGGATATGGCGCATGACCTGCTGCCCAAGATGGAAGCGGAAAACACCAATCAATGGGAATCCTTCCGCGAGGGCGCGATACAGGCGCTCGACGTGTTCGCCTCCAGCGGCTGGCTGGCGGAAAGCACCAGCGCCTGCGATTTCCGCTTATCCGATCTGAAGCGGGAAAAAGCGACCGTCTACCTGATCGCCGATCCCGCCCGCATGAAAGTCTATGCGCCGTGGCTCGGCCTGATCGGCTGGTGCGCCCTGACTGAACTCACCCGCTGCCGCAATAACCGGGAAGTGCTGTTCCTGCTCGACGAAGCGGCGAATTTCCGCATCGAGGGGCTGTCGAACGCACTAACCACGCTGCGCGAATATGGCTGCCGCGTCTGGTTCGTGCTTCAGGAACTGGAAGAATATGCCAAGCTGTATGGGCGCGAAAGTCTGGAAACCTTGCTCAGCCAATGCGAATGCAAGCAGATATTCGGCATTCGCTCGCTCAAGACCGCCGAACTCGTCTCAAAAATGCTCGGCAACTCCACGGTCAAATCCGACAGTTTCGCGCTGGGCAAGGCATTCACCGATCCGGCCATGCGGAGCGTCGGCGAGGCGGCGCGTCCGCTACTGACGCCGGATGAAGCCCTGCGCTTCGGCGACAGTATCGTCCTTATCAAAGACCAGCCGCCCATTCATGCCCTCAAGGTCGGCTACCATGAAATCGACCCGTTCCAGCAATGGGCGGATACCAACCCGATGTTCGGCAAGCCGTTTACCGGAAAAATCCGCATCCGGCTGCGCTATCCCAAGCGCCCCTAATCATTCGTAACAAGGAGTAAGATTATGTTTCATTCCCCCCGCATCGCCTCTTACCGGAGCACCTCACGCCGCCGCCGCTTTCCGTGGCTGCGCTGGCTCGCCCTTTTCTTCGTATTTCTTCTCGTCAAGCTGGCGTTGCTGCTTGCGCCCTTTGCCTTCGCATGGAGCTATGTCCAGGTCAACGGCATGCCGTATCTGCGCTACGATTATACCTATACGCAAAATTATGACGGAACGCGTACCTACAGCCGCTGCACCTACCTGAACGGGCAAAGCGTTAGAGTTACCCATGGGCCGGACTGTCCGTTGATCGCCTTCATGAAGTAATGGCGTCTCCGTATGCGGCGATAATCTCGTCGATCATGACTTGCAGGCGGTCGCGGCAACGCATGAGTTGCGACATTTCCGTGACCGCCGCAACTCTTTCATATTCTCCTTCCTTCGGCTTGACGCATTGGAGAAACGCATCGAGCAGCACTTCGGCGCACATATCGCGCGGGATGTTCATTTCGTCCATATAGCCGATCCATGACCGCATAACGGCACGCGCCATGATCGCTTTCGGGTTTTCGGTAAGGAAACGGAACGAGACGTTCTGGTTGGCGGCCCGCCCACTTGCAGGGATGTCATCTGTCATCTTCAAAGCATAACAGACCCTGTTATCGCCGCGCAATTTTGCGACGCACGTCCACCGGCATAAGGAAGAATTCCTATGATACTCAAAGACGCATTCCAAAAATCCAATCCTGAAATCTGGAAAGAGTTTCAAGGCGACGTGCAAAAGATTGAGGAAGCGCGGCGCATTCAAGACCGCGCCTTTAACCTCAAACACGATTGCGCCGATCACGCCCTGAAATACCGCAATCACTGGATCGCGCAGGAGACGAACCGCATCTGGCTTGAAACCTACGGCAAGCAAAAGCCGGAGTTCAAGCCCGGCTGGGCGAATGGCATGATCAGCCTGACGCAGGAAGCACAGCGCCGCGTCGATCAACGACTGATGCAGCGCCTCGCACGCGTTGAGCGGGCGGAAGGAAACATGCTGCAAAAGCTGGCGCAGACGGAAAAGCTGACGTTCAGCACATTGGAAAAAGATGTGCTGAACGTCGTCGCCCGCACACGTCAGATACGCATAAAGGCGGCGGTGCACTTCAAGGCGCATCGTGCCGAATGGCTCCGGCAAGCCGAACGCGCCGGATACGAAAAGCCCGAAGCCGTTGTCGGCAAGCGCTATGTGGAGCGCCTGAAATATATCGACCGCGCTCAGGAAAACCTGATCCGTGAAGCGTTTCAGAAACATGGGCAGGATATTCCCTTGTCCCGGTCAAACACACCGAGGCAGGAACTTGACATGAAATGACAAATGAGTAAAAAAAGCGCCGGAACGTTTCGGTTCCGGCGCTATGGAATTACCCAATAAACTTGGCTTTTTCTATCTCTTCCGGATAGCGCTTCATAAGCATCAAGCAAAGCGCAACCAGTTCGTCCTTGGCCGGATGGGTGCAAACCTCATGGCGTAAGAAACTGCGGATGTATCGCTCATCCTTCCAGACCTCATCGACATGCGGATGTCCGAAATCCCGTCCATCGGCATAACGGAACCGGATACCTCGGCTTTCGGCATGCATCATCAAATGCTGCATGACCGTAGGCCAATCGCGCTCGCTCAATGTCTGGCGGGCAATATGCGCTAGCCTTTGCAATTTTCTCCATTCTCTTTGCGATTCTCCTTTTTTATAAGTTGGTACAATGACAGTATTTTCCTCTATCATGTGACTGACTCCACATTATGTGGAGATCGGGCGCCGTCACTCTCACGGGTTGAAACAAATCAACGCTGATTAGGAGAGTTTGACAGCTTCGAGGAAAAATACTTGGGGACGCAAGGGGACGACGTGGCAAAAGCAAAGAAAGCGACGAGCAATTCTAAATGTGACTACACGGTATTTGATAAGGAATCCGTGCGCTATATAATGATGCTTTACAAAGCCCGTACAGATAAAGGGGCATTAGCAATAATAGGTGATATTGAAGATTTACTACCTTCGGAATCTTACCCAAGAAGACACAGCTATGATGGTAGAAAAACAGAGAAAATTATATTGAAATACGACATGCTAAGGGATTTCTTAGGCATCAAGCAAATAACACCAAACAACACCGATTTTTATTTCATTTTAATTGAATTTATTAAAAAACAAACTGTGTTGGAAGGATACAGTAAACTTCTATCTTTCCCTCAAACACATGTTATGTACGGGGATGTTTTTGGCAAATTATGCTTTGACCGAAAAATTCCAGCATTTCTTGGTAAAACGGCCACATTAACTGCGGGTGGACTTGGCGCTCGTTCTTTGGGAATCAGAATTTTTCCTTCTCACGATATAGTTTGCATGTTTTTTAGGGAGATACCAGGAACATCATACTATAGGCTACGGGTTGTTGCTTTTGAGCCATCGTATCTCACCTCTGATCTACAAATTGCTTCTAATTTCTATAGTGAGGAATATTTAAAGATTCATATCAAGTTTGCGGAACGGCTTTCCAATACCTGTAAAAGTTTTCTAAATCATCTTTATTTTTGGGATTACACGGGCATGATGGTTCCACTTTTAAAACAAACGTGGGACTATGATGGTATTTTGATTAGCGACACTGGCAGATCGTGCGCATTTGTCATGGAAAATACTTATCATAACACTTCTCAGAAAAGCTTTTGGGCACCAACTTTGTCTTTTATACGAAAACAGGGTGATGAGTGGCCTGGTTATAAAAGGTTTTGCGCCCTACCAGTTATAGATTCAGCAATCATGGATTGGAACGCTATAGATCTACATAAAAAAATTAACATTCCTCAATTTGTACAAATTTCAGTTATTGCCTTACCACTAGGTAATGAAACCATTGAATTGACAGAACTTTCTGACTTTTTTGACAGTATGTTACCTTCTATGGCATCATCATCATGAATAAAAGAAACAAACATATCCCCCTTATTGGTGATGGCTTGAAAAAATATGAATATGATATTTTAGCTTACACTCAGACTAATGATTATGAAGGAGTTAAAGCTGCTTTAAACGATGATCCTAGAAGTATTAGGCAGATAGATGACGATGGAATGGATGCTCTTCATTGGGCAATTTGCAATAACAATACTGCTATTGCTGAATTATTGTTACGTTTCAAAAGCACATTAAGAGCTGTACCTGAAAAGCCCACAAGCAGTTTATTGGATAGAATACGAAATGCAGACGATAAAGAATTTGATGGTATTTATAAAATAGATTTTTCCCGCAGAGATGCTTTTGGCCGTGAATATGGGCAACTAGCGCTCACAAAGGGAAACCCTCATATGATAAAGCTTATTGCTAAATATCAATTCCCCGAAGCATTCGACCAAGATAGCGACTGGAATAAGGATGATCTTCCAACTAATGGAATTCCACCAAAGCCGCCAAGAAAGTTTGAGCCGTAATTACTCAGTTATTTGTAATTAAATTACAAACACTCCAGTCCCCTTTTGTCTTTTATTTTATTCTTTGCCCTCAGCGCTCCAAAAACATGGAATATATTCCTATCTTATGATAGCTTATCAGCCGCATCACTCGTATTGCGCCTGAAATTAGCCGCACTGACTGAGCCTGTGCGAGTGTTCTTGCCTGCCGCCCATCTTGGATGCCCGGCATTGCTATAATCATTTCACCATCGACAACTGAATAGAACCATCAAATGGGATGAAGCTACAAGCTCTCCCGTAAGGAGAACCTTTATGCCCTTAGACAAGGAAAAGTATCGCCCCGCTCTTAAATCCCTTGGCCTCCCACGTGAGAAAGAAGATTCCATATTGGAATGTATCTTCAATATCATGGCAGAATTCGTGTCCGCCGCCTTCGGCAGGCATCCCGTTCAGCATGCCATGAAAGAGCGGGATAGGGCTGGCAAACTTGGCCGGGAATCGCGGCCCATGTTACCATCGCCTGATATAGCAATCGCAAAAGATTTCGGTGCCGCTTGCGAAGTAGCAGGATATAAGAAAGGAAAAATCTCATGAGCCAAAAGGCTGTCATTTATTGCCGCGTCTCTTCCAAAAAGCAAGTGATAGAAGGCCATGGTCTTGATTCTCAGGATTTTCGCTGCCGTGAGTATGCAAAAAGCAAAGGATATGAAGTAGCTGCCATTTTTACCGATGACGTAACCGGCGAAGGCGATTTCATGAAGCGTCCGGGCATGGTCAAGCTGCTGCGCTTTCTGGATGATAACATGCCGGAAAAATATGTCGTTATTTTTGATGATCTTAAGCGGTATGCGCGCGATACGATTTTCCATCTATCGCTACGCAACGCGATGAAGCTCCGCAATGCCACGCGCGAGTGCCTCAACTTCAACTTCGAGGACACGCCGGAAGGCGAGTTCGTTGAGACCGTATTCGCGGCACAGTCGCAACTGGAGCGCCAGCAAAATAGCCGTCAAGTCAGTCAGAAGATGAAGGCACGGATGCAGAAAGGCTATTACTGCTTCAATCCGCCGCCGGGATATCGTTACCGCAAGCACGCAAATCACGGAAAGATTTTGACACGCGAGGAGCCTTGCGCTTCCGTGATCGTGGAAGCATTGGAAGGCTTTGCGTGCGGTCGATTTGAAACGCAAAGCGAGATCAAGCGGTTTCTGGAATCGTCGCCTCACTATCCGAAAGACAAGAACGGGCAGGTTCATTATACCCGTATACGTACTCTTCTCGGCAACAAACTGCTTGCCGGATACATCGACATGCCGGAATGGGGTATTCGGCATCTGAAAGGTCAACATGAGCCGTTAATCAGCTATGAGACTTACCAGAAAGTTCAGCAACGATTGAACGGTCAAGCCAAGGCTCCGGCCCGTCCCGATATTCGGCAGGACTTCCCGCTAAGAGGGTTTCTTCTCTGCGGCCATTGCGGCAAGCCATTTAGCTCTTGCTGGTCAACGGGCCGAAACGGGAAGTATCCTTATTACCTCTGCCATAGCCGCGAATGCACCATGTACGGCAAGTCCGTGCGTAAAGAGAAGGTAGAGGAAGAATTCGAGGCGTTGCTGGCCGATTTGAAACCCTCGCCCCCGCTCTTCTTTGTCGCATCGCAAATGTTCACCGATTTATGGAATGAGCAACGTGAAGCCTTGAAGCTGGATGGTGATACGATCCGTAAGGAAATTTTGATGATCGAGCGCAAGACGGAGCAATTCTTTAACCGTATCGTCGAAACAGATAGCCCGATCCTCATTACCTCATATGAAAACCAGATTCGCAAACTGGAAGAAGAGAAGATCAGGCTGAACGAAAATATCGCCTTGTGCGGTCGCCCGCTGCAATCGTTCGACGAAACATTTAGAACCGCTTTCACATTCCTGTCAGACCCGCAGAAACTCTGGCATTCCGACCAACTGGAACACCAAAGAGCGGTACTGAAACTCGCCTTTGATGACCGGTTATCTTATTGCCGAAATGAAGGCTTTAGAACCGCCGCAATCGCGCTTCCATTCTCGCTTTTAGCGCAGTTTAACGTCAATAAGTCGGGAATGGTGGGCGATAATGGACTCGAACCATCGACCTCTACGGTGTGAACGTAGCGCTCTAACCAACTGAGCTAATCGCCCGCGAACAGGAGGATGGCCTTCTAACGCAAAGGCCATCCCGCCTCAAGTAAAAACGGTTAATTGATGCCCAGGGCTTCGGCTACCAGGCCTTGTTGTTCCTGGTTGTGCAGCTTGAGATAGCCACAGGCAGGGCTGGCGGCTGCAGGGCGTCCCACATAAAGCAGGCGATCCTGCTTGGATTTGGCCTGTTCCAGCACTTCCTCAATGAATGGGCTGACGAAGGTCCAGGCGCCCATGTTGCGGGGTTCTTCCTGACACCAGACGAGTTCAGCATCCTTATAGGGCTTCAGGGCTTCGGCCAGTTTGCGGGCCGGGAAGGGATAGTATTGCTCCAGACGCAGAATAGCGACGTCGTCGATCTTCTTTTCGCGGCGTGCTTCGAGCAGATCATAATAGACCTTGCCGCTGGTGAGGACGACGCGACGGATTTTGCTTTTCAGCTTGTCCACTTCACCTAGGACTGGCTGGAAGGTTGTGCCCTTGGCAAAATCCTTCAGGCTGGACACGCAAAGGCGGTGACGCAGCAGGGATTTGGGGGACATCATGATCAGCGGTTTGCGGAAGTTGCGCAGCAGCTGACGACGCAGGATGTGGAAATAGTTGGCGGGTGAGGTGCAGTTGGCCACCTGCATGTTGTCCTGCGCGCAAAGCTGCAGGAAGCGCTCCAGACGGGCGGAGCTGTGCTCGGGGCCCTGGCCTTCGTAACCATGCGGCAGCAGCATCACCAGGCCGCTCATGCGCAGCCATTTCATCTCGGCCGACGAAATGAACTGGTCGATGATCACCTGCGCGCCGTTGACGAAATCGCCGAACTGGGCTTCCCAGAGCGTAAGCGTGTTGGGCGATGCCTGACTATAGCCGTATTCGTAACCGAGCACGGCGAATTCAGACAGGTTTGAGTTGTAAATGGTCAGGCTGGCCTGCTTGTCGCCCAGGTTGTTGAGCGGCACGTATTTGCGCTCGTCCGTCTGGTCGGTCAGCACGGCATGGCGGTGCGAGAAGGTGCCACGCTCGACGTCCTGACCGGTCATGCGCACAGGATAGCCTTGCTTCAGCAGCGTGCCGAAGGCAAGGGCCTCGCCGGTGGCCCAGTCGATGTCCTCGCCTTTTTCGATCATTTCCTTTTTGGAGTCGAGCTGGCGGAGGATTTTGGGGTTGATGTCGTAGCCTTCCGGGTGTTTGGAAATGGCGAGGCCGACTTCCTTCAGCAGTTTGGGGTCGGCGCCGGTATCGACATCCGGATGTTCGCCCTCAGGGCGGGCGAAGCCCGACCACTGGCCTTGAAGCCAGTCCGCCGCGTTAGGGCGGAAGGTGCGCGCATCTTCAAATTCCTTGTCGAAGCGCTCGCGGTATTGTTCGAATATTTTGTCCACATCGCTCTGGGAGACGGTGCCTTCGGAAATCAGGCGCTGGCCATAGAGCGTGGCGGGCAGGGTGTGACGACGGATTTCCTTGTACATGCGCGGCTGCGTGAACATTGGCTCGTCGGATTCGTTATGGCCGTATTTGCGGTAGCAGATAATGTCCACAATCACATCGGCGCGGAACTCGATCAGGTATTCGGTTGCCAGGCGGCAGGCATAGACCACGGCTTCGGGGTCATCGCCATTGATGTGGAAAATCGGCGCGCCGACCATTTTGGCCACATCGGTGGAATAGGGGGATGAACGGCCGGATTTCGGGTTGGTGGTAAAGCCGATCTGGTTGTTGACGATCACATGCAGCGTGCCGCCGGTTTTGTAGGCGTCCAGCTGGCTGAGGGAGAGAACCTCCGCCACAAGGCCCTGGCCCGCGAAGGCGGCATCGCCATGCATGAGGATGCCCATGCAGCGGGTGCGCTCGGTATCGCCTTTCAAGTCTTGCTTGGCGCGCACGCGGCCCAGCACAACCGGGTCTACCGCTTCCAGGTGGGAAGGGTTGGCGGCCAGCGTCATGTGCACCTTCTTGCTGCCGAAGTCACGGTCGGTCGAGGTGCCGAGGTGGTATTTCACATCGCCGCTGCTGGCAACGCCTTCCGGGTAATCCAGGTTGCCATGGAAAAGTGAGAAGAGCTCCAGGAAGGGTTTTTTCATCACGCTGGTGAGCACGTTCATGCGGCCGCGGTGCGGCATGCCGATGTTGATGTCTTCAATGCCGAGGGATGCGGCCGTGCGAATGGCCATTTCCACCCCCGGCACCATGGGGTCGCCCCCTTGAACGGAGAAGCGCTTCATGCTCGGAAACTTGAGCTGGAGGAAGTTCTCGAAGGATTCGACCTCGATCAGTTCTTTCAGCGTTGCTTTTTTTTCTTCGTTCGTCAGGCGGGGGGTGCCGACGCCGTCTTCAAAACGGCTCTGGATCCATGCTTTTTGCTCAGGGCTTTGGATATGCATGAATTCCAGGCCGATGGTGCTGCAATAGGTGCGGTTGAGGATGTCCATGATCTCGCGCAGGGTGGCTTTCTGACGGCCCAGCACGCCATGGATGTAGATTTCCTTGTCCCAGTCGTCGTCGCTGAAGCCGTAGGTGGCGGGATCGAGCTCCGGATGAGGTTTGCGTTCTTCCAGGTTCAGGGGATCCAAGTTGGCATGGAAGTGGCCGCGCACACGGTAGGCGCGGATGAGCATGAGCGCGCGGACGGATTCGAAGGAAACCTGTTTCAGCAGTTCCTCGGTTGCCGCCGGGCCTTTTTTGTTGGTGTTGGCGGCTTTGGCTTCCTCGGGGTCTTTCGCGCCGATGACCTGGGTATGATGGTCGGCCCAGCTGCCTTTGGTCAGGTTGGCCTGCGCGGTGCGGGCATCGTCATGCAGCTCGCGGAACATGTCGCGCCAGCTTGGGTCAACGGCATTCGGGTTTTCCAGATATTTGGCGTAGAGCTCTTCCACGAACACCGCATTGCCGCCGAAAAGGGCGGAAAATGCTTCGAATTCCTCCACGCTGATGGGGCGGCGGGTAGCGGCTTGATTGGCGCTGGTCATGGATGAAATCCCGTATGATCGGTTAAACGCTTGGTTATAACGCCGTAATTATTGAATTTGCCTTAAGTACGCAAGTTTAATGCGGCTTTTGGGGGCGGCTGTAATGAAGATTGAGCTGATCCAGCGCGGCGGCCAGCAGAACTTTAGCAGAACGACGCGGAAGGTTTAAGCTCTTTTCCACCTGTTCCAGGCCTTCGTCAAAGCAGCAGATGCGCCATGCGATGTCGCGCAGGGATGGTGCCAGGCTGTTCCAGGCACGGTTAAACGACATGCGTGATTGTACCTGCCGTGTTGTCATATCCATCGATATGGCCGACTTACCCGTTCGCTCTTTCCAGCTGGCCGTTGCCACCCGGCCGACAGACCCTATTGAGAAATCGCGGGCGAAGCGGCTTCCCGCTTTGTGCTCAGCAGAGGTGAGCATGTTTTTTAGCAGAAGCAGGTCCAGCATGGAGCCATTTTGACGGCGAAGCCTGGGCGAGCCTTCTGCCGGGGTTTCCATGCAATAGACACCTTTGTTCAGGGTTTCCTGGGTGGGGGTTTCGATGTGGCGCATATTTCCAATCCCTTGAATATGAGCACGAAATTTACAGCGGCTTCCGAAAGGAGAGAAGGGGGGTTTGGGGGAGAATTGGAACACTCAGATTAGAATCAATCTAATATTATGTAATATATGGATTTTTTACTGATATTTATGTTTCAATGATAAATCAAACTCTCTATGCTGACCGCACAAAAAATAGTGCTACAAGTAAATGGAGGTTGTTATGCGTGCTAAACTGGCTGTGCCATCGGGTAGAACGGCGGATTACGAAGCCTGGTGGGATGATTATAAAAATTATATTTATGCCAAGGATCTGGAAGGGTGGAAAAGGCTCTGGCACCCTCAGTCCACGGTAAAGACCGGCTATGTCATGCCGGGTGTGCCGCAGGTGATCAGCGGTACTGAACATATCCGGCAATATATGGACCAGCTGATCAGAAATGTGGACCGTACGGAATATTTCGACGATCAGTGGCACCAGACGGTGACGCCGAATGTCGGGTTTGTCGAGCATGGTGTTTCGGTCATCAAGGATGGGCACGAAATCTATCGCAATCATGTCATCAAGCGCATGACATTCAAAGACGGGCTGCTGTTTGAGATGGTCGCTTATTACGATACGCTGGCGCATATGGACTATATGCGGCGCATCGGCGCAACAACCTTCAAATTCGGCTGATCAGACCTTTTGACGCTGCCGCAAGGCGGCGCCCAGCGTGCCTTCGTCCAGATAGTCCAGCTCGCCACCAAGCGGAATGCCCTGCGCAAGCTGAGTGATGGTGACATTGCATTCCGCCAGACGGTCCATCAGGTAATGGGCGGTGGTCTGGCCTTCCACGGTTGCGTTGGTGGCGAGGATGATCTCGCGCACCTGTTCGCTTGCGGCGCGTTGGATGAGGGGGGCGATGCGGAGATCGTCCGGTTTGCGGCCATCCATGACGGAGAGTGTTCCGCCCAGCACATGGTACTGGCCTTTAAAGAGGTGGCCGCGTTCCATGGCCCAAAGGTCGGCTACATCTTCCACCACGCAGATGACGCCGCTGTCGCGTTTGGCATCGGTACAAATGCGGCAGGGGGATGATTCGTCCCAGTTGCCGCATTGCGGGCATTCCTTCACACGCTCAGCGGTTTCCAGCAATTGCATGGCGAGTGGGCGCATCAGGCTTTCACGCTTGCCAAGCAGCTGAAGCGCCATACGCCGCGCGGAGCGGCCGCCCACACCGGGCAGCCTGCTTAGCAGTTTGACAAGTGCGTCGATGCTATCCTGCGCCACGGGCTAGATGGGCAGTTTGAAGCCTGCGGGCAGCACGCCGCCGGTGACGGATTGCATCTGATCGGCAAAGGTTTTTTCAGACTGGCTTTTGGCATCATTGAATGCCGCGATGATCAGGTCTTCCAGCACTTCTTTCTCTTCTGCTTTCAGCAGGGAAGGATCAATGGAAACCTTTTTCATGTCGCTTTTGCCGCTGATGGTAATCTGCACCAGGCCGCCACCTGCCTTGCCGATAAATTCAGCCGCGGAAAGTTTGGTCTGCACATCCTCGATACGACGCTGCATTTCCTGCGCCTGTTTAAGGAAACCCTGCATGTTTTTCATCATAAGTGATCCATCCATGAAATGATGGTTAACCCTTAATACCAGGGGTAAGGGAATGCAAGCATGCTAAAAATGGTGGTGGTGGCCGTGCATGTGATGATGGCGCATAGCCGCGTTCATTTCCTCCTGCGCCTGAAGGGCGAAGAAGTCCTTTATGGCCGTGTGGGTGCCCGCAAAGATTTCCGGAAGGCTGCGCTGTTGCTCGGTGTTGGATTGAGCGGCCAGTCCTGCATCCGCGGGAGTAAGGGCCTGCTGGCCTGCGGAAGCAATATGGCGTGATTGGACAAGAACGTCGTATTTCGCATCCTGATGGATGCCATAGGCCTGCAGGCCGTTGATGGCCCCGACACCCAGGCCAGCTGTTACGAACACAGGCACCAGCGGCAAGGTGGCGCCAAAGGTTGGAATCGCGGCAAAGGCGCTTAATACCGAAAGCATGATGCCGCCTGCGGGGAAAAGGATGGCGCGGTTGAGTGCTCCCCTGCCGCCACGTTCGATAAATTCGACGTTTTGAGCATTGGTACTGTCATGCTGATGAATGTTCATCAGTAATCCAAGCGCATAGTTTGCAGTGCGCTCGTCTATTTCGCCACTGGCGGCCATGTATTTACTGATGTCGGCAGAAAGCGCGCCATAGAGATTGCCTATGGAAAATACATGACGACCGACCTGGTTGTTCAATGCATTCAGAGGGCTGTTAGCCATGAGGCTGAGGTGCGATTTCTCCGCAGCATTCTGCACGGCCTGGAGTTTTTCTTTTGGCGATATCTTGTCCTGATGGAAATGCCCGATGACATTGCCAATCCATTCAGTGCGCTCACTGTAGCGGGTATGGTCAGGTTGCATAAGGATCAATCAAACCAGTGGGTGATGCCCCAGAGGAAAAGGCCTGCGGCGACGACGGCGCCCACGCCGAGCACGACCATGCTGGCTGGGGAGCCTGCGAATTCATCGTACCAGCCTTCGCCGTCATCCGCGTTGGGATCGCTTGCCGGAACGGGCGCAGGGGCGGGGGCGGGTTGGGGCGCAGCGGCGTATTGCTGTTGCGGGGGCTGCTGATAATAACCCTGCGGCGGGGGAGGAGCATATACCTGCTGGGTATATTGCTGTTGCTCGTAGGTTTGCACCGGGACCTGCTCGGTTGTGGTGGTTGTGGTGCGGTATTGCTCCACGTAGCGCTGCTGACCGGGGGCGAGTTGCTGGCTGCCATTATTGGAAGAAGAGGCGATGGCGGCGCCTGCGGCGGCACCACCGGCGGCCGGTGCGGCGCTGTTCATGCGCTCCGCCTCGGCATTGTCCGCTTTGGCGGATTTTTTCTCCTTAGCGGCGGCCGGGGCCGTGGTCGTCTTGAGCGGCTTTACCTGACGCTTTGTTTTAGAGGATGTTTTGGTGGTGGTTTTGGATTTGGAGGATGAAGAGGATTCGGCCGTTACATGCTCGGTGTAGCGTTCCTCTGTTTGTTGCTTCACCACATAACGGGGCTGCTGGGATGGTGGGTAGGGCGGATTGGCCTGAGGGCCCGCGGCCGGGGCGAGCTCGTTCATCTGGGCGGCTTCGTTGGACGGGTATCCCGTGCGAGTGACGGTGGTTGAAGTCACGTATTGCTGCTGCGGCTGGCCATTCACTGCCTGCTGCGGCTGGGTATAGCGGGGATTGCCGATTGGGCGATATTGCGAATAGGGCTGACCCGGCACCGGCCTGGGTTGGTTAAATTGCGCCGGCGCTGGCTGATTGCCCTGGGGTGCATAGGGCTGCGCATCTGGCCGGGGCTGGGCGTAAGGCTGGGGTGCATAGGCCGGTTGCGCCTGCTGAGGCGGCGGGTTCATTTGCGGGTTGCCCTGCGGTGCGTAAGGCTGGGGTGCGGGTTGCGGCTGCGCATAGGGCTGCGGCGCATACCCGGCGGGAGCGGAAGGCTGCGGCTGGGCATAAGGCTGGGGCGCATAGGCCGGTTGCGCCTGCTGAGGCGGCTGGTTCAGTTGTGGGTTGCCCTGCGGCGCGTAGGGCTGGGATGCGGGTTGCGGCTGTGCATAGGGCGGGGGCGCATACCCCTGCGGCTGCTGGTATGCCTGTGGTGGATAGGGCTGCTGTACCGGGTAATATTGCTGTGGCGCCGGTTGCGGGCTGCCGCCAACGGTCGGTTCATACGCATGGGCCGTGCTGGCGGAAAGAAAGCTGCCAGCGACGCACAGGGACAGGAGTTTTTGCCAGAATCTCATTGCATACCTCGTTCAGGTTGCGGAAACGTAACTAAAAATTGTGGCATCTTCGTGACAATCAGCAGTTTGGCAGCAGTTTGGCAGCAGTTTGGCAGCGGTTTGGCTGAATGTTAAGAGAGTCGTTGTTTCTGGCTTCCTTTGTTGGCGCGGTATTCCCGGGCCTTGCCGGGGATGGTCGTCTGATGGGAGCGGGCCACGGCCATGGCGTCCGGCGGCACATCCTCCACCACCGTGGAGCCTGCGCCGACGATGGCGGCATCGCCTACCTGAATGGGGGCCACCAGGGCGGAATTGGAGCCGATGAAAACATGGTCGCCGATTTTGGTCGGGTATTTGGCGAAACCGTCGTAATTGCAGGTGATGGTTCCCGCGCCGATATTGACGGAGCGGCCGAGCTCGGCATCGCCAATGTAGCTGAGGTGATTAACCTTGCTGCCCGTGCCGATGTGGCTGTTTTTCACTTCCACGAAATTGCCGACATGTACGCCTTTTTCCAGCACGGTGCCGGGGCGCAGGCGCGCATAGGGGCCCACAACGGCATTCTCGCCGATATGGCAGGATTCGAAATGGGAGAAGCTTTTCAGCTCAGCGCCTTTTTCCACTTTTACGCCCTGCAGGAACACCACATTGGGGTGGATCACCACTTCGGGCGAAAGTTCGGTATCGCGGCTGAGGAACACGGTTTCCGGCGCGACCATGGTGACGCCTTCCGTCATCCATTTGGTGCGTAACTGCTGCTGAAACAGCTGTTCCGCCTGGGCAAGTTCGCCCTGAGAATTAACGCCCATTACCTCGGCATAAGGGGCATGCAGCACACCGCAGGTGAGGCCTTCCTTGCGGGCGATGGTAACCAGGTCGGTCAGGTAATATTCGCCGGAGGCGTTTTTGTTGCCGACCATGGCCAGCAGATCCCACAGGCAATCGCTGCGGACGGCCATGAGGCCGGAATTGCAGATGGTGATGGCGTTCTGCTCGGGCGTGGCGTCCTTCTGCTCGACAATGGCCTGAACCTCGTCGCCTTTTTTGTTCAGAATCAGGCGGCCATAGCCTTTGGGGGAGGGGGGCTCGGTACCGATGATGGCAAGCGCGTGCTCATCCAGCTGTTTGAGCAGCTCTGCCACGCGGGCGGGCGGTACCAGCGGCGTATCACCATACATCACCATAACGTGACCGGTGAAGCCCTCCAGGCATTCCTTCGCGGCAAGCACGGCATCGGCCGTACCGCGCTGCGACTGCTGGATGGCTACATGGGCGCGGGGCGCCTTGTTGAACACCTCTTCCTGCACGGCGGGCATGTCCGGCGCGGTGACGACGACCAGCTTCTCGGTTCCCAGCATGTCGGCGGTGTGAAGCACATGGCCGAGCATGGTTTCTCCGGCTACGCGGTGAAGCACCTTGGGAAGGCCGGAGCGCATGCGCGTGCCTTTGCCGGCGGCGAGGATGATGATGGCAAGGGATTCGTCGATCATGCCTCGGCTCCCTGACGCAGGATCTCACGTTTGCCCGTGTGGTTGGGTGCGCTGATGATGCCGTCCTCTTCCATTTTCTCGATCAGGCTGGCGGCGCGGTTGTAGCCGATTTTCAGGCGGCGCTGCACATAGCTGGTGGAGGGTTTCTTGTCGCGCACGACGACTTCCACGGCGCGACGGTAGAGGTCGTTCTCATCGCCGGAGTCGCCTTCCGCGTCGCCCATGTCGCCGCCTTCGGAGCCGTCGTCAAATTCGGTGACGTCGGCGACATATTCCGGCTCGCCCTGGCGTTTGAGGTGCTCCACAATGGCTTCCACTTCCTTGTCGGCGACGAAGGCGCCGTGCACGCGGTTGATGCGGCTGCCGCCGGACATGTAGAGCATGTCGCCCATGCCGAGGAGCTGCTCGGCGCCCTGCTCACCCAGGATGGTGCGGCTGTCGATTTTTGATGTTACCTGGAAGCTGATGCGGGTCGGGAAGTTGGCTTTGATGACACCGGTGATGACATCCACCGAGGGGCGCTGCGTGGCCATGATGATATGAATACCCGCGGCGCGCGCCATCTGTGCGAGGCGCTGGATGGAGGATTCGATGTCCTTGCCCGCCACGAGCATAAGATCCGCCATTTCGTCGACGATGACGACGATGTAGGGGAGGGGGTTCATGTCCAGCGGCACCTCTTCCATGATGGGCTGGCCGGTATTGGGGTCGAACCCGGTCTGCACGCGGCGGGTGAGAATCTGCCCATTGGCGGCGGCTTCGCGGATTTTCTGGTTGTAACCTGCAACGTTGCGGACGCTGAGGTTGGACATGAGGCGGTAACGCTGTTCCATTTCACGCACGGTCCATTTGAGCGCGACCACGGCCTTGCCGGGTTCCGTCACCACGGGGGCCAGCAGGTGGGGTATGCCCTCGTAGATGGAGAGCTCGAGCATTTTGGGATCGATCATGATGAAGCGGCATTGCGCGGGCGTAAGGCGGTAGAGCAGCGACAGGATCATGGTGTTGATGGCCACCGACTTACCGGAGCCGGTGGTGCCGGCTACCAGAAGGTGCGGCATCTTGGCGAGGTCGGTTACGACCGTTTCTCCGGCGATATCCTTGCCGAGGGCGAGCGGCAGGGAGTGCTGATTGTTCTGGTATTCAGGGGATTCAATGAGTTCGCGCAAGTAGACGGTTTCGCGCTTGGTGTTGGGTAGTTCGATGCCCATGGCGTTCATGCCCGGGATAACGGAGATGCGCGCGGAGACGGCGGACATGGAGCGGGAGATATCGTCCGACAGGCCGATGACGCGAGAGGATTTCGTACCCGGTGCGGGCTCGAGTTCATAGAGGGTCACCACCGGGCCGGGGCGCACGTTTTGAATGGTGCCATGCACGCCGAAATCCTCCAGCACGGATTCGAGCAGGCGGGCGTTCTGGCTGAGAGCCTGATGATTGACGGCCTGTTTGCCCTGTTTGGGTGCAGGGGTGAGCATTTCCATGCCGGGCAGCATGAAGCGGCCTTCGGCGCCGCCTGCGAGGGGCAGCGTTTTTTGCCTGGTGCGGCCATTGGGGGCGGCTTCCACATGGGCGGTGTGACGTGTGGAGGGCGCGCTGTCCTCCTCGTCTTCATCCTCATCTTGCAAAACGGGCATTTTCACGGCGCGGGGGCCACGGGAAGGGCGTGTTTTGGGCCTGGCAACGGCCTGACGGTTGAAACCCTGCCAGCGCCAGGTGAACAATTCCGAGAAGCGATCAAACACGTGGCCCAGGCTGCGCTCCAGCGCCCACAGGCCTGCGCTTGCACTGAATATGGCGGCACGCGCACCCATGCTGCCGACCAATGAGAATTGAATGGCCGCCGCCAGTAGAAAACCGGCCGTCCCGACGATGAAGCTGACCAGGCCAAGCAGCCAGGGGCCCATCCATGGCTCCAGCCTTGTTTCCATGAAAAAGCCAATATAGCCACCCATGCCGGTGGAAACGGGCCAGCGCATTGGCGCTGGAAGAAGCGAGCTTGCCGCCGCCAGCGCGGGCATGGCGATGCAGAGACCCGCCAGCCTCAGCCAGCCATGCCCCGCCGGGTTATCGCGCAGGCGCTTCCAACCCAGACGTGCCAGCACGATGGCGGGCACAACGGAGGCAAGCCCCATGAGCTGCAGCATCAGGTCCGACATATAGGCGCCGGTGGTGCCCAGCCAGTTGGCGATCTCGCCGTCGCCGCCGCGGCTCAGGCTGAAGGAGGGGTCCGCCGGGTTGAAGCTGGCCAGGGACAGGGCTATCGCCAATGCAAGTAGAAGCATCAATCCACCGGAAATGCGGGTGCGCAGCATTGGGCAAAAAATCCTTAACACGGGGGCGAAAAACGTTAATGGATAACCTAACGGGTTTTTTTACGATTTCAATCCCTGCATCTGGCGGAAGGCGAGATTGACCTGTATGGAGGGGTGGTAACCACGTTATGGAGCATGGCATGGATATCGTCACCCTTTTGCAAGCCGTGTTGCTGGGGGTGGTGGAGGGATTGACGGAGTTTTTGCCCGTTTCCTCCACCGGGCATTTGATTTTGCTGGAAGAAATAATGTCCTTTAAGGGGCCTCCCGGCAAGGTATTTGAAGTATTCATACAGCTGGGCGCTATTTCAGCGATTTTGTGGCTTTACCGGGAGCGGTTTTACAGCGTGCTGCTGGGATTGCCGAAGCGAGACCCGGTGGCCTGGCGTTTTGCTCTGAATCTTCTGGTGGCGCTGGTTCCTGCGCTGGTGCTGGGTGGGTTGTTTCACGATTATATCAAAGACGTGCTCTTTTGCTCCTCGGTAGTGATTGCCAGCATGATTGTGGGCGGGGTGGCTATTCTGCTGGTGGAAAAATACGCGCATTTATCTCCATGGGTGAACAGCGTGGATGCTGTGGATAAAAAAATGGCCTTCAAGATAGGCCTGTGTCAGTGTCTGGCGATGATCCCTGGCGTATCACGCTCGGGGGCGACGATCATCGGCGCCATGCTGCTTGGGGTGGAGCGAAAAGCGGCGGCTGAATTTTCCTTTTTTCTGGCTGTGCCGACCATGCTGGCGGCCAGCAGTGTCGATCTCTACAAAAGCGCTCATTTGCTGCACGCCCAGGATGGGCTTGTGCTGGCTATCGGGTTTGTTTCCGCCTTCATCGCCGCGGTGATTGTGGTGCGTAAAATGATTGCCTTTGTCACGCGCAATGGCTTTGCGCCTTTTGGCTGGTATCGCATCGTATTCGGCATTCTGATGCTGATGGTGCTGTATTTATTTTAAGGTTAGCCGACCGGTTTTTTAGCATGCTTAAACGGCGGAAGCCCGTAGAGCTTATTGTGCTGACCCAGCATAGGAGGAGCGACTGGATCGGTAACGGGCGTATCAGAAAATCGGATTGGGTTACGCGGCAGTTTAATTTCCATACCCAGAGGGTGCATGATGGGATGAAAGAGATTATGCGCCATGCTTTGCGGGTGTTCGATCGCCTGGCGGATATCCAGAATCGGCGCGGCGGGAATGCCGCATTTGCTGCACGCATTCAGCCAATGAGTTGAGGGACGGGCCAAAAAGCGCTGCTGAAGAAGTCCTTCCAGAAGATTGCGATGCTGAACGCGATCGGGATTGCTGATGAAGCGGGGGTCTTCCGCCATGTCCGGCATTTCCATGATGCCGCAGAGATCCTGATATTGCTCATCCGTGCCGACGGCGATGATGATGGGCGTATCCGCCGTATCGAAACATTGGTATGGCACGATGGATGGGTGACGATTGCCGATGCGGCCCGGTGATTTGCCGGAAAGCAGCGTGGTCATCAACTGATTGGCCAGCATGGTGATCTGTACATCGAACAGGCAGAGGTCAAGCCATTGGCCTTTGCCATGCTGCGGATGGCCAGGCGTATCGCGCGCCAGAAGCGCGGCCAGGATGGCCTGGGTGGCGGCCATGCCGGTAAACAGATCGGCCACGGGAATGCCCACACGCATGGGCTGGCCGCCTTCGCCGTCAGGCACGCCGGTGATGCTCATGAGGCCGGATGCCGCCTGGATCATGTAATCGTAACCTGGTTGTTTCGAAAGCGGTCCCGTCTGCCCGAAGCCGGTGATGGAGCAATAAACCAGTTTCGGATTGGCGCGTTTGAGCTCCTCATAGCCGAGGCCGTAACGCGCCAGCGTGCCAGGCAGGAAGTTTTCCACCAGCACGTCGGCTTTGGTTGCGAGATCCTTCAGGAAGGCCTGTCCCTCGGGTGTGGCAAAATCCACCGCGATGCCGTGCTTGCTGCGGTTGGTTGCCAGATAATAGGCTGATTCGTTGCTGTTGCCGCCTGTATCATCGGGCAGATAGGGCGGGCCCCACTGGCGGGTTACGTCATTGCGGGAGGGGTGCT
The DNA here is from genome assembly GCA_016124905.1 of bacterium. NCBI lineage: Bacteria > bacterium. The sequence goes on along the minus strand of WGMV01000003.1, from coordinate 14,624 downwards.
CCACCTTGATGACGGTTGCGCCGAAATCCGCCAGAGTTTGTGTGCACCATGGGCCGGCCAGCACGCGGCTCATGTCCAACACGGTGACGTGCTGCAATGGCCCGCCCGCTTTGCCGTTTTTCTTCATAGCGTCCATTCCGGGTATTGCGGTTTAATGTCCGGATGGGCGGTGCCAACGGCCTCCATCAGGTGGGTAAATCCATGCTCGCGCAGTTTTCGTTCCAAACCCTTTACGATATCAGCTATTACTTTGGGTCCCTGGTAAATGAACGCTGTATATAATTGCAATAGAACCGCGCCCGCGCGGATTTTTTCCCATGCGTCATCGGCGCTGGAAATGCCGCCGACACCCACCAGCGGCATTTTACCTTCGGTGAACCGGTAAAGATGATGTAGCGCCTGGGTGGCCAGCGGCATCAGCGGTTTGCCGCTCAGGCCGCCATTGACTTCCCTGTAACGTTCCGGCACGTCGGAGCGTGAGACCGTGGTGTTGCTGACGATCAAGCCATCCAGCTGGTGCCAGAGGGCAAGCTCGGCAATGGTGGCGAGGGAGTCCTCATTTTCATCCGGCGAAATTTTTAGCAGCAGCGGTTTGCGGCGGCGCGTGCGCTCTAAGCTAGCCTTTTCGCGCATGAGGATGCTGAGAAGCTCGTCGAGTTTCTCCCGGTTTTGCAGGTCGCGCAGGCCTTCGGTGTTGGGGGAGGAAATATTGACCGTGATGTAATCCGCCTGATCGTGAAAGCGCTGGAGCAACGCTACGTAATCGCCTTCAGCATGGATGGTGGTTTTGTTCTTGCCGATATTGATGCCGACAATGGAGCCGCCTGGAAGCTCACCCCTTTGGATGATGGACTGGAGGCGTTCGTAGGCTTTCCCGGCGCCTTCACTGTTGAAGCCGAAGCGGTTGATGACGGCTTCCTGCTCAACCAGGCGGAAAATGCGCGGTTTGGGGTTGCCCGGCTGGGGTTGGGGCGTGATGGTGCCCATTTCCGTAAAGGCAAAGCCGAGCTCATGCAGAGGGCCGGGAACTTCCAGATGCTTGTCGAAACCCGCGGCCAGCCCCAAGGGGTGAGGGAACGGCATATTCCATAGCCGTATCTCGAGGGATTTGGCTGGCAAGAATTTTGCCGCGGGAACCCAGCCCTTATTGAGCGCCCAAATGGTTATTTTATGGGCGGTTTCGGGGTCGATCCAAAAAAGAAGCGGGCGTATGCGCTGGTAAAAATCTGCCATGCGGGCAATTTACAGCCCATTTATGGGGGCTGCAAGCACTGCAGGATAATAAACCGGACAATATAACTATATCTTGTGTTAAAGAAGGGTTTATTTTAATGTAAAACCTATATTTAGCTGCAAAGGTGGGGTAGCAGCAGTTGAAAGATATGGCAGGTAACCGGCGAACCCGTGGGGTTAAGCAGCCGAACCGCCCATTTGTGGTGCGGTGCGGTTATGCTTTGCTGTGTTCGGTTTCCCTTTTGTGGCTGCTGCCCGCCGCCGATTTGTTCGCCGCCGATACAAGTGCTGTATCAGCTGATTCCCAGCCGATTCCCGATAAAGACCTGTTCGAGCCGATCGACCCCGTAAAGCTGGATGATAAAAACGAGGTGGTCTCGCCTATGCTGGGCGGCAAGGAGCAGCCGCTAAAGGCCGATAGCGCCAGCATACCGGGATTCAAGCCGCCACCCGCCAGCGGCAAGGAAAAAGCCGCTGCTGAAACCGGTAAGGCCCAAGCTGCAAACAAGGCCAAGAATGCGGCTGCCCCTGCCATGCCGGTTGAGTTACAGCCCATACCGGCAGACATCAAAGAGGCAGAAGCACCCGCTGCCGCAAAAGATCTGGCGAAGCCTCCATCCTCGCTGAACCTTACTCCGCCGACATTGCCCCCCACGCAATTGCCGCCACCCCCCGCCGTGGCCGAAGCCCCTGCTGTCAAGCCAGCGGAGAAAAAGGTGGATCCTGCAGCGGCAAAGGCTCCGGTTGCGCCTGTGGCGTTGCCCCCCATCCCGGCGACGGCCGCGAAAGCCGCTATACCAACCGCACCCGTGCTTCCGCCGGTTGCATCCGAGGCGGCTGTTCCGGTGAAGCCCATGGCTGCGCCTCCGCCTGCCAAGGCGCCCGCCGTGGCGCCACCGGCTGCGGTGGAGGCCGCCATAGCCGCTCCCCCTGCTGCCAAGGTGGAAAAAATCCCCGTGGAGCCTGCGCCCGCCAAGGTTGCCGTGCCTGCGCCTGCTCCGGCTGTGCCACCCGTGGCGGCTGCGGCAGCCCCCGCCACTCCCACCGCAGCGCCCCCCGTGTTGCCGCCACCGGTGTTGCCCAAAGTTTCAGACAAGACGGCTGGGGATGTGCCGCTACTTCCGCCCGTTACCATTACGATGCCGCAAGCGCCTGAAGTCACAACGCGCGTAAAGGAAACAGCATCAGGCGGGCCTGTGGAGCTTCCCGCGGAAATAAAAAAGGCGGCCATGGAAACAAGCCCGGTTGGGGGAGATGTTTCGGGCACGGTATCGGAGCCTAAACCCGTGCGCATGGTGAAAATTCCGTTGCCGACCGCAAAACCCGAGGCTCCCGAGCCGCCGGTGGTTGCCAGTTTGGCTTCCCGGCCAAACCATGCGTCCTGGTACAGTTCCAGAGAGCCTATGCCGTTGATGCCCTCTTCGCGCATTCCATCCAACGTGGACGAAGTGGTGCGCCGCCTGCCGTCCGGGCTCAGCAGCCGCAGCATGCCGGAGCGGCCGGAGCCGCCGGTAACTATCGAACGCGTGACGGATGAAAGCGATTTTCCCGAGGAGGGGTATGCTGACGATAAGCCGGTCGGCGCTTCCGCGCGCCGCGGGCAACGCAAATCCACCGTCGAGGAGGAGCTGAACCAGGCGTATGAGGCGCTGATGATGGGGCAGACGGAAAGCGCTGTATCCATGTATCGGCAGGTGCTGATGGAAGATCCGCGCAACAAGCTTGGCATGTTCGGGCTGGCAACGTCGCTTCACCGCAACGGGCAATATGCTCAGGCACAACGCGCCTATGCCGAGCTACTGTCCTATTATCCGAACTATACCGACGGCTTGAACAATTTCTTCGCCTTAATGAGCGATATTGCGCCGGGCGACGCCATCCGCCAGCTGGATGAACTGGCGCGGCGTAACCCGGATTTCAGCCCAATCCCCGCGCAGATGGGTATGGTTTACATGAAGAACGGCGAGTATGAGAATGCCGCCAGCTCACTGGCGCGGGCTGTGACGCTTTCGCCCGAGAATGTTACGTACCGTTATAATCTGGCCATTGCACTGGATAAGATGGGGCAGAATACCGAGGCCGTGCGGCTTTATCAGCAGGTGCTGGAGGCGATGCAGAATCAAAAAGACTCCAGCATTCAGCTGGATGCTAAAAATATACAAGAAAGATTAATCTTTTTGCGGTCTAAAGGTACCTGAGTCAGTCGCTGTCACGGCTGACCGATGGAGCCTGACATGGAAATTCTTGAGCTACTGACATTCGCCAAGCAGAACTCGGCCTCGGACTTGCACCTGTCCACCGGTAATCCGCCCGTGCTGCGTATCCATGGCGACATGATGCCGCTCAACACACCGCCGCTGAACGCGGAACAGGTGAAGCACCTCCTTTACAGCCTGATGACCGAGCAGCAACGCTCAGTTTACGAGCGTGAGCTTGAATTGGATTTTGCCGTATCCTTTGGGGCGGATATGCGGTTTCGTATCAACGCATTCAATACCATCAACGGGCCGGCGGCTTCTTTCCGCGATATTCCAACCCAAATCAAAACTATTGATGAGCTGAAGGCGCCGCAGATTCTGAAATCACTCTCCACCCTCAAAAAAGGGCTGGTACTGGTGACGGGGCCGACGGGTAGCGGCAAATCCACCACCATGGCGGCCATGGTGGATTACATGAACACCACGCATAGCCACCATATCATCACGATTGAAGACCCGGTGGAATTTGTCCATCAATCCAAGCGTTCGCTCATCAACCAGCGGCAGGTGGGCGAGAATACCAAATCCTTCACCATTGCCTTGAAAAGCGCCCTCCGCGAAGACCCTGACATCATTCTGGTGGGGGAGATGCGCGACCTCGAGACGATACGTCTTGCACTTTCCGCTGCTGAAACGGGACACCTTGTGTTGGGCACGCTGCATACCAACAGCGCGCCGAAAACCATCGACCGTATCATCGACGTGTTTCCCGCTAACGAAAAAGAGATGATCCGCGCGATGCTTTCCAGCTCGATTGAAGGCATCATTACACAGAACCTGCTGAAAAAAGCGGATGGCAAGGGGCGTATCGCCGTGCATGAAATCATGCTCGGAACACCGGCGGTGCGTAACCTGATCCGCGAGGGGAAAATCCCGCAGCTGGTCTCGCTCATCCAGACCGGTACCAAGCACGGCATGCAGCTGATGAAGGATGTAGTGGCCGAGCAACTGAAGGAAGGCGTGATCACGGAGGAGGTGGCGCGTGTATATCTCTATGGCGCCGGTGATGAAGAAAATGCCAATGGCGGGCAGCAACGCCACGCCGGTGGCGCGCAGCAGGGGCATAGATAATGCAGCCGAATGAAGGCAAGGAACTGATCACCAAACTGCTGGACACCATGGTGAGCCAGAATGGGGCCGACCTGTACCTGACGGTCGGTGTTCCGCCATGCATGCGCACGGGTGACCGGATTGTGCCGATTGTGCAGCAGCAGGCGCTGACACCGCTGCAGGTCAACAGCATGGCGCGTTATCTGGTGCCGGATGAATTGTGGGCGCTATTCGAGCGCGATCTGGAATTCAATTATGCATTTCCTTGGAACGGACAGGCTCGTTTTCGTCTTAACCTGTTTCGTCAGCAACAGCAGAACGGCATGGTCATCCGCCATATCAAAACCATCATTCCCACCCTGGCGGATTTGAACCTGCCAGCAATTTACGGGCAGTTTGCCATGCGGCGCGCGGGGCTGGTGCTGGTGGTCGGTAAGGCGGGGGTCGGCAAATCCTCCTCGCTGGCAGCGATGATTGACCACCGCAACCGCAATGGCCACGGGCATATTATTACGGTGGAAGACCCGCTCGAATTCGTACATACGCCGAACCGCTGCCTGTTTACACAACGCGACGTGGGTATTGATACGCGTAGTTTCGCCGGTGCGCTCAAGAATGCATTACGCCAGCGGCCCGATGTGATCATGGTTGGGGAAATCCGAGATATTGAAACCATGGAGCTTGCCATCGCCGCGGCCGAGAGCGGGCATCTCTGCCTTGCCACCCTTCACGCCGACAGCGCCAACCACACCATAGAGCGCGTGCTGGACATGTATGACGCGCATGATCAGCATCGCGTGCTGAAGAGCCTTGCGCATAATCTTTCGGGCATTCTGGCCCAGCGGCTTGTGGACACGCTCCAGGGCGGCAAAATCATGGTGCCGGAAATCCTTATCAATGAAGGCGGCATCACCCAGCTCATCATGGAAAACAAGGTGGGCGAGATCAAGGAAATCATGGGTAAATCACGCGGGCAGGGCATGTGCACCTTTGACCAGTCCCTGCTGGATCAGGTAGTGGCAGGGCGCATCCATGAAGACACGGCACTGCAGGAGGCCGACAGCCGTACTGACCTTCAGCTCAAGCTGCGTCAGTGGTACGCGGAGCATAAGCAGAGTGGCGACGCCGGCGGCGCAGGCTATATTAACAACCAGTTCTGATAGCGGCGATTGCCGCAGCGCGCATCTGTGCTATGACGGGGCATGGCGCTGAAACCATCTTCACCATTGAGGGAATTGCCACAGTCAGGATGGCTGTTGCTGGCGGTGTTTGCCGTTACGTCTATTCGCATTCTTTATCTGGCGTTTTATCCTTACCCGCTTTTTGCCGATGAGGCGCAATACTGGTTCTGGTCGTTAACGCCGGACTGGGGGTATTATTCCAAACCACCCATGGTGGGCTGGATGATTGCGGCAACCACGCGGTTGCTGGGCAATGACGGGGTTCTTGCCGTAAAGCTGGCATCCCCGTTGGCTTATGCTGTTACCAGCGTGGTGATATACCGTTTGGCGATACGGTTTGAATGGCCGGAAAAAACGGCCTTCTGGTGCGCGCTTTTGTTTCTCACCATGCCGGGGGTGACCCTTTCCTCGGGGCTGATTTCGACCGATCCGTTTTTGTTGATGTTCTGGGCGCTGTTCATGCTGTGCTTCTGGGAGGCGCGCCTCAGCAACCAGTGGCGCTGGTGGCTTGCAACCGGACTGGTGGGCGGGCTTGGGCTGCTGAGCAAGTATAACATGGCATTTGCCGCGTTCGGGGTGGGGTTATGGGCATTGATGTATCAGCGCCACCTGTTTGCCAACCCACGATTATATGTGGGGGCGGCGCTGGCGGGCCTTGTTTTTATGCCTAACATCCTCTGGAATCTTCAGCACGGCATGGTAAGCCTGAAACATACGGAGGATATTACCCAGCTGACGGAGGATAACAGCCGTTTTCATCTGTCTAATCTTGGGGAGTTTATTGGAGCTCAGATTGGACTGCTTGGGCCCGTGTTGTTTCTCGGTTTTATCGGCTTTATTGCAGCCGTTCGCCATTACAAGGCAGATACAACGGTTCGTTTCCTGCTATGGCTGCTAGCGCCTTCCATGCTTGCCATTCTGGTGTTGAGCTTTATCACGCGCGCGCATGGCAACTGGGCGGCGCCTTCGTTGATTCCGGCCGCCATGCTGGCCGCGTTGTGGATGGGCGGACGACCATTGCTTCTAAAGACGGCGCTTGCGCTGCATCTGATGTTGATCCCTGTTTTTTATGGCTATGAGCCATTATTAAATCTGGCCGGGGTCCGCGTGACCAAACGTATTGACCCATTTTACCGCCTGCGCGGGTGGGATGAAGCGGGCAGGCAGACGCGGATGTTTCTGGAGGCAAACCCCGATGCAACGCTGTTGGCTGACCGGCGCAAGATCAGCGCCTTGATGAGCTATTATGCCGGCGCGCATGGCAGGGATGTGGTGGAGTGGCAGCAGCAGCCAACCCAGGTGCAGGATCATTTTCAGCTGATGCGAGGGGTGTTTCAACAGCCTCAGCAACAGCCCTATGTGCTTGTTACGCCCGATAAACCCACACCGGCTCTCTTGGATTTTGAGAATGTAGAGCCCCTTGGGGAAATAAATGTGCCCATTCACGGAAAGCCAGCCATTCTCCTGCATGTATGGCGAGTTGAAGGATTTAGACGATAACCTTTGGTTCTGTTTTCCTTGCTTATAATAATTCAAGAGTTGCGAATTGCAATCTGTCATGGTAACAGCAACCCTAGGTAGGGTTGTTAAAAACCATCATTGATACAGCCAGTATAAGGGGAATGGCTATGGTTCTGTCCACAGCTGCCGCAGGGCAAAAAGTGAAGGGTGGGCGACGGATTTATGGTGCTCGGAAAAAAGCCGCGTCCTGCTTCATTGATCATTATCGTCATCGCCAGGCATTGCAGCATCTGGCGGATTCACCAAGCTTATCAGACAAGGCGCAGCAACGCCTGCTGGCAATGCTTGAGCGATGCGAACAGCGCATTGCCATGGCGCCGGTGCTTGATGATGAATCGCTTCTGGTGGCGTTGAAATACCTGCTTGAACTGGTACAGGAAGAGGTGATCGACAATCAGCCAACCGTTGGAGAAATGCAGCGCATTACAATCCTGAACAACAGTATCGGCTATGTGGGGTTACGAATGATGCGAAGTGTACCGGTGCGTAAAATGCGCGATTCGATCAAGCTTGATACGCATGTTTTGGCCAAGCGCGCGCAAGTGGATATGGAATTGCACCGAAGGTAGAGAGAGCATCTCCCGCAGCCACCTGGATGGTGGCAGAAACCGTGTGAATGACGCACCAATGACTAGTGCGTCGTCAACTCAACATCTAGTGTTTCGTCAGCCGGGGCGGTGTTGACCAGCTGCAACAGCTCGCGCAGCTCTTTTACGGTTGCGGTGTCGGGATTTTTACAAAGCTTGAACAAACGCTTCGGAAAACGGCCGAACTCAACCCCATCTGATACGAAAATATACTCCTCGTCATGCATCTGCACGGCGGTTTCTCCCTCCTGGAACGCATTTTTTTGTGGCGACCACAGGGTCTATTTTTGACACGGTAAGCGCGTGTAACCAAGGTAAAAATTTACAACATTTTCAAATTTTTTGGTTGCAAGCCAAGTATGTAAGTTTCGACAAACTCTTATGCTGTTCACCCACAGAATATGCGTTACCGGGCAGGGGTAAAACATCTATATCTTGTGTATGTTATAGCCTTCGCGCGTGTCTTCGAGGCTGTAGCCAAGGGCGGTGATGTCCGCGCGCAATTTATCGGCGGCTGCAAAGTCTTTCGATCGCTTGGCGGCCAGTCGTTTTTCCGCCATTTCGATGATTTCCGCAGGGATGGCATTGGTGCCGAACCATGTATCCGCTGATTCGTTCAACAGGCCCAGCCATTGCAGCGTGCCCAGCAGCGCAAGGGCTTTTTCCGGGTTGGATGGCGTGTTTGCATCCAGGCTGTTCAGTTCTTTGGTCATGGCACTGATGGCGGCCAATGTTTCCGGCAGGTTCATGTCGTTGTTCATGGCCTGCATGATGGTTTCCGGCAGGGGCTGGCTGCCGATGGTCAGTGATGCGTAACGGGCCAGGATGCGGTACCAGCCATCCAGCATGGCCTTGGCATCGGCGATGGATTTCTCATTCCAGTCGAGCGGCTTGCGGTAATGCGTGCCAAGGAACACCAGGCGAATGACCTCGCCCTTGATGCCCTGGTCAAGCAATTGGCGGACCGTGGTGAAGTTGCCAAGGGATTTGGACATTTTCTCGCCCGCCACGGTCACAAAGCCGTTATGCACCCAGGTGGTGGCGAAATGGGAACCCGGATAGGCGCAGGTGCTCTGGGCGATCTCATTTTCATGGTGGGGGAACTTGAGGTCCGCTCCGCCGCCATGCAGATCGAAATTCTCACCCAGCAGAGTATGGCTCATGGCTGAGCATTCGATGTGCCAGCCGGGGCGGCCCTTGCCCCAGGGGCTGTCGAAGATGGAGGAGGGGTCATCGGTCTGGGCGGCGGGCTTCCAGAGCACGAAATCACCCGGGTGCCGTTTGTAGGATTCCACCGCCACACGGGCGCCGGCTACCAGTTCATCCAGTTTGCGGCCGGAAAGCTCGCCATAATGATCGCATTTTTCCACGGCGAACAGGACGTGGCCCGTGTCGGGGCCTTCGGTAACGGCATAGGCGGCGCCCTGATCGATGAGCTTCTGGATCATGTCCTGCATCTGGGGGATATATTGCGTGGCGCGGGGTTCGTGCGTTGGCGGGAGGGCGCCGATGGCCTCCATATCGGCATGGAACCAGCCGGTGACGCGTGTGGTCAGCGCTTGAATGGTTTCGCCATTCTGGGTGGCGGCGGCGTTGATTTTGTCATCCACGTCGGTGATGTTGCGAACGTAGGTGACATGGTTATCGCCATATATCTGACGAAGCAGGCGGAAAAGCACATCATAAACCACCACCGCCCGTGCGTTGCCGATATGCGCCCGGTCATAAACCGTCGGGCCGCAGGCATAGAGGCGCACCTGTTTGGGGTCGATCGGCGCAAAAGCCTCGTTTTTTCGTGTCAGGCTATTATAAAGGTGCAGCGTCATGTGCATTATCTCGTCAGGGGGCTTTCTGCGTGAGTCTTAACCGTGCTTCCCATTCCGCACAAGCGGTTGCAACCAACCCGGAAGGGCCATTGCTTGCCCCGGGGGATAAAATCACCCTGATTGCCCCCTCTTATCCCGTTACGCCGGGGCAGGTGAACAAGGCTGTGGAGCTGGTGAAGGGGCTGGGGTTTGTGCCTTTTGTTCCGGATGATCTGCTTGGCGATGACCTGCTGTGCGCCAATAGCGATGCCAAAAGGCTGGAGTATGTGAAAGCGGCTTTTGCCGACAGGCAAAGCAAAGCCCTGTGGGCCTTGCGCGGCGGCTATGGCGCAACGCGGCTGATGCCGGAATTGCTGGCCATGCCGAAGCCAGAGCATTTCCAGTGGCTAGCCGGGTTTTCAGACATCACGGCGCTGCACATGCTGGTGAATCAGCGCTGGGGTTGGCCGAGCGTTCATATGCCGGTGATGGCACAGTGGGCCGATGACCGGCTGGATGAGGAAACCGTGGCGGGTATAGGGAGGCTTTGGCGCATAGGCGGCTATGCATCTCCCATGCCCGTGGCGGTGAATGCGGCTGCCCGCCATGTTGCCAAGGTAGAGCAGGGGGCACGCATCATCGGGGGGAATCTCTGCCTGGTGCTGGCCTCATTGGGTACGGCCTGGCAGGTGGATGCCGCAGATAGCTGGCTACTGCTGGAGGAGGTGGATGAGCGGGGTTACCGGATTGACCGCATGCTCACCCAGCTTTCGCAGGCGGGGGTGTTTGCCAAGGCAAAGGGTGTGCTGCTGGGGGATATGAATGGCGGCGACGAGCCTGACGGGGGCAATAAAATTGAGGCCGTGCTGCAGCGTTTCGCCTTAGATGCGGCGTTTCCGGTGTTCCGTTTAAATGGGGTGGGGCATCGCCGTACCAACCTGCCCATTATACTGGGGTTGCCCTCGGCCTGAATAATTGTTCCGATTGCGGATTAGCATTTGGCTAATCAATGCCTGCTAATGTTGGCGGTGGGCTATGTGGATAAATAATGCTGCGTTGCGGCATATGTCACAAAATATTCATGTAGAATCGTTACAAATTATGCGTACAGGCATGATGGATAGGCTGAATGGACGGTACGCAGGCACCGATGACCCAAGCTGAAGCACCCGTGAGCGGGGCGCCAGATGATGCCGCAGCTAAAAATTTCCCCGTTCTGCAGGATATCCAGTTTTTCGGCAGGCCGCAGCGCGGACGCAAAGAGGGCATCGGCCTGAACCGCGTTTCGCTTGTGCTGGGAGAGCCGGGGACCGTTACGCCGGACCATATTGCCTGCATCAAGGACGCACTGATGAAAAAAGGCGTGGATGCCTCTGCCATCCATGTTCGCCTTGCGCCCAAGGCACCCAGCGAGGCGGAGCTCATTGCCTATAAGGCGAAAAAAGCGGGCCCTTATGACTCCTCTACCCAGACGGAAATGCGGGTGGTGGTGGATGTGGGGCCGTTGAACCGCAAAGAACAGCATTCGACGGAATGGCTGGATTATTTCAATGATTGCGGCATTGCGGACGATGCCATCACCACGCAGGCCCGCAATCAGCTAGCCGAACAGACCATGCCGCTTATGGCGCGCATCCGCCGGGACGGGCCGGTAAAGGCGATCAAGCATGAATATGCCGTAAGCCCCATCAAGCTCATCGGCCGAATGTATTTCATCGGCGATACGCTCAGCTTCCTGGTAGGATTGATGAATTCCATCGGGACGATCAAGTCGCGCGGGTATGGCGACCTTGCTTTTGGCGTGGCGTGCAGCGCGACCGGTATCGTCATGTCCGGCTGGGGTGATCGTCCAGATCCCAACAGCCCGTCTCAGGCGCTGATGGATAAGATGGATCATGCGCTGGCGGGCAAGCCGTCCGGTTATCCTGCCGCCGCCAAGCCGCAACTGCCGAAGGTGAGCCTTTCGGAACAGGCGGATACCTATCTTGCAGAACATGCTGCCGCCATTGGCAAGGTCGGGCTTATAGTGGCGTCCGGCGGGCTTTTCATGGCGGGTGTTCAGCAGAAAAACCCCATTAAAATGGTGCAGTCCTTCTTTGCCAGTGTCGGGTTTCCAATTTCTCTGATGATGCCGAAAGAGGGAATCCGCCTGGAAGATACACGCGCCAGCAATGTCATCAAACAAAACCCGCTGGCGCAAAAGACGTTCCATTTTCTTCAGGAGCGCCCTAATTCGCTGATCGCTTTGGCGGTGATCCATAACGCACTTGGCTTCGGCACGGCCGCACGGGACATTGTACGGAGCGAACCGGCCAAGGAAGCGCTGCGTCAGCAGTTCAGCGACGAGGCGTTTCAGCCAAACAAGATCGGCAAAGACGGCCAGCCGATGAAATGGTGGGATTTGCCACGCAAGGAGCTGATCGCTCATGCCAAGGCGCTGGGTAATGAGGAGTTCATTGAAGGCATTGCCAACTACCAGATGTATAACCGTTTGCGGTTGTCGGCCGTCCCTTATGCCCTGATGGTGGGGACCTATTTCGTCACGAACGCGCTGTTCGGTCTTACGGTGGAGCCCAAGCGGCGCGTGCATCCCGATGAGCTTTTCTCGCTGGCGGCGGAACGCTGGCTGCGCACGGCCGATACATCCCTTGCGCCGCAAGCGCTGGCGGAAAGCAGCATGTCTGCGCTTGCTTCCATGGTGCAGTGGCTGGCGCAGCAGCCCGCGGTACGGTTTGCCCAGCAGACAGGGAAATTGCCCATGGAGCCGGGAGAAAGCCTGGAGCACGTGCTGGCGCGCGGTATTATAGGCAAGGCAGGCCAGATGGCGCCGCTGACCGGCCAGGATGGGGCATACCGTTTGCTGGCGGGCATTGCCGAGCCGGTGCTTGCTGCCGGTGAAAGTCGCCAGGCTGAAGGGGGCTCGCCCAGCTATTTTATGGCGCAGCCAAGCCCGGACAACATGCTGAGTGAGGCGAGCGTGCCTTTGGCGGCTATTCAACAAGATAATGCCCTGCTTGACGCCACAAAGACTGTTTTTAATGATAAAAGCAGCGTGCGCCAGCAAGCGGACACCGCGTTTCGTGAACTGGCGACCGCGCCCGACGCCGGAGCCCATCTGCGTCACTAAGCGCATCTGTTGCATAAATGCATCATTTTTTTGGCAACCGTCATGGCTTGTGTGGGTGGTTTTCTTGCGGCTTTTACTTCGATGCGCCGCATATAAAACTAGAAGACCTAGTAAATCATAGCGATTTAAGCCCGGGTAAGAATTATTCTAAGATAAATGGTTGTTTTTTAAACAAGTCGTATAAAAGAATGCCCTTTACTTGTTGATAAAAATTGCTATGCCCAACCTTGCTATAAAAGGAGGGCTTGATGCTTGAGCATCGCGACGTGCGTTTTGTGAAACATGGAATTTTCAGCCTTTTGGCCGCAACGGCTCTGGCAGGTGTTTCTATGCCGGTACATGCCCAGGTGCCTCCTACGGCGGATCCGGGCCGACAAGAACGCGAACTGCGCACGCGCATCACGCCGGAAACCAAGCCGGTCACGATTGAGCGCAAGGATGAGAAGCAAGGGCTCGATATCAAAGAAGGCGGCGCGAAATTCACGCTGCAATCTGTTCAGCTTGAAGGGGTGACGGTATTCGACCAGGCAAAGGTTCAGGAATCCTACGCCCGTTACATCGGCACGGAAGTAACGCTGGCCGATCTGCAGCGCATCGCCGATGCAGTGACCGCATTTTACCGCAACGAAGGTTATATTCTGTCTCAGGCAATAGTGCCGCCCCAGCGCGTTAAAGGCGGTGTGGCCCGTATTCAGGTAATCGAGGGCGGTGTCAGCAATATTCGTCTGGAAGGCGGTTCCGCCGATCAGCGCGGGCTGGTGCAATCCTACCTGAACCAGATTCCGCTGCGTGCGCCGGTCAAGGCGTCCGAGCTGGAGCGTTATCTGCTTCTGGCGGAGGATCTTCCCGGCATGTCCGCCCGCGCGGTGATTCAGCCGTCGGCTTCTGAAAAGGGCATGGCCGATGTGGTGGTGGTGCTTGAGGAAAAGAAAATTGACGGTTCGCTTGGGATTGATAACCGCGGCAGCCGTTATCTGGGGCCGTACTTGGTGAATGCCACGGCCGGTTTCAATAATATTTTCGGTCTGAACGAGCGCACGCAGGTGCGCGGCGTTATGTCTGCCGAGGGCGACGAGCTGGCCTATGGCGAGATTGTTCATGATGAATATGTGGGATCGGAAGGGACGCGCATCCGTCTGCAGGCCTCCACGACCGATACTAACCCGGGCTCCAAGCTTGAATCGCTGGATATCGCGGGTAACAGCTTCTCCTATGCGGCCTATGTCACGCAACCGCTGCTGCGCAGCCGTCAGAGCAACCTGTTTGCCACCGGCGGGTTTGAGTACCGTAATTCCCGCCTGTCCAACAGCAGCAGCCTCAGCTATGTCGATAAGCTGCGCGTTGCCAGTGCTTCGCTCGCCTATGACATGGCGGACAAATATTTTGGCGTGAACCGCTTTGAACTTGGTATCTATCAAGGTTTGGATGTGTTGAATGCCGGTGAAACACCGGCTGGTATCACAACATCTCGCGTGAATGGCGATGAAAAATTCACCAAGGCCACGTTTGATGCAACCCGCGTTCAGCCGATCAGCGGCCCTTGGACGGCTGAAGTGGCCTTCAGCGGTCAGCTTTCCGCCGATCCGCTTCTGGCTTCGGAAGAATTTGGCATTGGCGGCCCGTCCTTCGGTCGTGGTTATGACCCGTCTGAAATTACCGGTGACAGCGGTGCTGCCGGCCGTCTGGAACTACAATATAATGATACGCTCAGCTGGGTGGTGGTTCAGGATTACCAGGTTTACGGCTTCTATGATGTCGGCAAGGTCTGGAACCGGGATGTTCAAACCGGTAGCGGTGAAGAAAAAACGGCAACCCTGGCCTCGACCGGCCTTGGGGTGCGTTTCAATGGCCCGTATGATCTT